>LUCD01000023.1 GCA_001593925.1 Candidatus Bathyarchaeota archaeon B26-1 | reverse complement strand
TGCCCACTGCCATGTGGCGAGGAGAAGCGGCGGGTCTTCGAGGGGATGGACGAACGCGGACTTGGTTGAGGCGGCAGATAAGCTCGGAATCGATAAGCTCCTCTGCTCCACACCCGTCTCCAGGGGTCAACCCACAATGGATGTGGTTCGGGAATGTAACAACATCACGTACGAGGCTATGAAGGAGTATCCCGACAAGATACTGGGCTACGCCTTCGTCAATCCCGGCTACTTCACTGAATCGATAGAGGAGATTGAAAGGTGTGTGAAGGAGCTGGGGATGATAGGTATCAAACTCTACAACCAGTACCGGGCGGACGAGCCTGCGGTGCTACCGATAATAAGGAAAGCGGCTGAGATGCAGATACCCGTCCTCTGGCATGCAGGTCACCCTCCCAGCCCTGAGGAGGCTCTCCGTTGGGGTCAACCGAGAATCTCGGACGGCGTTCACATAGCCGCCCTTGCAAGGAAGGTTCCCGACGCAATCCTGATCCACGGCCACATAGGTGGAGGTGGAGACTGGGAGTGGGGGATCAAAGCCTTAAGGAACGTCCCTAACGTCTACGTTGACACGAGCGGGTCAGTCGTCGACGAGGGAATCATCGAGATGTGTGTTAAGTATTTAGGGGCTGACCGGGTTCTCTTCGCAACTGACCTCTCCATGGAGGCGGGTGTCGGCAAGATACTCGGCGCCAACCTAACCGACGAAGAACGTGAACTCATCTTCTGGAAGAATATGGACAGAATCCTCAGGAGGCGGAAGGTATGATAATCGATGCGAGCGCTTATATCGGCCATTGGCCGTTCCGTAGGCTCCGCTACAACACGGCGGAAGGCTTGATCACCCTCATGGACCGGAACGGAATCGACAAGGCGGTTGTATCTTCGATCAACGCCGTCTTCTACAAGAACTGCCAAGAGGGAAATGAGGAACTCGCCGAGGAGATTGAGCCTTACAGGGATAGGCTGATCCCCTTCGCAACTTTGAACCCCAAGTACGTCGCGTGGAGGGAAGACCTAGAGAGGTGCGTCAAGGACCTAGGCATGAAGGGGCTACGCCTATACCCTCTATACCACAACTACGGGCTCCTAGAACGTGAGAGCAGGGAACTCTTAAGTGAAGCCGCCAAGATGGGGCTACCCATCGAGATTCCTGTCATGCTCGTAGACCCCAGACAGCACCACTGGATGGACCTTGACAGGATGCTACCTCTAAACCAGATATTGGAGGCCGCCAAGCAACACCCCGAGAACACATTCATAATCCTAAACACGAAGACGGTCTCTCCGATAATCGAAGGGAACCGGCCTGTTCCCAAAAACGTTTACGTGGAGATGTCTAGGCTCACCGCCGTTCTGACCAAGTCCATACAGGCTCTAATCTCCAGTATAGGCGTCGAGAGGGTAGTCTTCGGAACCGGGATACCGTTCCACTACGCCAAGCCTGCACTGCTAAAGATGGAGATACTCGAGATAGAAGAGGAGGCAAAAGAGGCGATCTACTGGAAGAACATGGCTAAGCTGCTCGGCCTAAACGCCGACTAAAGGGAACCGGGTCAAGAAGATATCGGTATAAAATCAACGGACGTTGGAGGGTTCAGCCCTTCAACCCGTCGATGAGCGTCACCATCCGGTCGACGATCAGTTCCCCTACGCCGGGTTTAAGGGGTGATTTGGTCTCGTATCCCCCTTCTTCATAGGCCTCCTTGGTCGGTATGTAGCCCATGGAGCCGTTGGCTAGGGTGACGACGACCACCCGCTTAGACCACGATCTCCTCTTGATCTCCAAGCCTAGTTCCGTGAAGAGCTCTCCCGGAACAGCCGCAAGAATAACGTCTCCCACCGCTATGGCCTGTAGTTCACAAATCTTTTCCTCCCCATTCATTTTTTGCGGGACTTGTTTAACGTTCTTTTGAGGAGCAACTCCGAGCCATTGGGTTGGGAGGGCGGTCGGCTGTCCAGATATCATCCTCAACATGAGGAGTTCCTCCCTCAGCCTTCTGACCTCCCGAAAATCCCGTGCCTCAATCGCCCTTTTCAGCTCCTCTTCCATCTCGCTGATCAGTCTTTCGGCTTCCTCCGGTGACGGCAGCTTCCTCATCGGCAGCTCAAAGATGGTGTTTGCAACTCGGACATCGATGTCCGGTGGGAGCGGGGTTAAGTTCCTCATGGTCTTAAGGGCTATGGAGGCCAAGGCTACCCCTATCCTCTCAGCCTCCCGGAATGAACGTTCCGAATAGTAAGGTCTCACGTTCCCTGAGGCTCCCTGGGTGAAGAGCAAGGTTGCACCTTCAGCCTCCTCTATTAGACGCCTCAAGTATCCCGGGTAGTCGGCTGAGATCAGGAGGTTGGATGGCCCCAGAGTGACCGGGTGGCAGGAGAAGTTCACAACTATGGCGATTGGTTTCCCTTTCAAGGTTTCAAAGCGGAGAACCGTGAGCTCAGGGTCTATTTGGCCAGTCGGTATCCCCGGGACGGCGCGTTCTTCCACCAGTTCAGGCGGCATCCCCCACGTCCTGTACTGTTCACGTACAGCATCCTTCATCCTGCCAGTCTCCATTATCAGCATACAGACGCCTTCAGGTATGGTCTTCCGCCTATTGTAGCTCAAACCCGTCACTAGGCTCCTACCGAATTTGACTCTGGCTTCAGTTAGGTCTTCAGAAGCCTCCTCAGCGATCTCGCCGAGCGTGGAACGTAGACCTCTCAGCCATTCATCTATGAGCCTCCGCTGTTCTTTAACGGGTAAGCTGCCCATGGGGTTAGGCTTTAGAGAAGGCCCGGAGTGTGTATGACTACACCCTATCATAACGTTGGTCGGATCGGTTCCCGCGTGCTTTCCTACTATCTCCCTTAGACTCTCTCTTCAACCCAACCAAGTCGAGGGTGACGAGGGCCGCCCTCCTTCTGCCGCTCTCCATCAGGAGAATCTTGGCATGGAGATCATCGTGGACTCCTTGAGAGACCTCTGTTCTAGCCCCGAAACCGGCCATCGGAACCCCGACTGGGGGAGTGACCAAACCGGAAGAAACACCAACCCTCAAGGCTGACAACCCACTATAAATGAGGATCGGCTTACGCTTAAATATCTTGGTCGAGATTTGGACTCTTCAATACATGATCCGAGTTATTGCTATTCTGTGTGAGTCAAAAGGCGTGAAGGGGAGTTCTTAAAGACTCTTCAGGAAACTTAAAATAATGTCTATTTTGAAAGGTGGATGAAGATCATGTGTTCCTGAAATCTAAACTTGAAGGAGTTTTCATTTTCTAGCTTTATACTCTTCGTACTCTTTGAGTCTCTGTCTTATGTGGTCCCTAATGTACTCGTCTGCGTTTCTGTAGGGGGCTCCCGTCTCTTCGATCACCTCGTTTAGTAGCTCGTAGTCTTCCTTCGGTATCGGCACCTCCACGTAGTACTCTTCGCCTTTAACCTCTTCTAGGCGTCGCCGAACGGCGTCTCTAACGAAGTCGGAGGGCGTCGTGTATCCCACGAGTTTCCCCTTCTTTATAGCCTCCGATATCTCTCTCAAGAGGTCTTCAGGCAATATTATTGATTTCTCAAGCATACTCGTTATGGCGTCCGCGTAAGTCTGCATCCTCCCGCTCTGGGCTATAAGCTCCCCTACGAGGCTCGTCAGCTTCTCATGGGTCTCGTCGTTAACCTTGAGGGTCTTCAAGGGCTTTCCTCCAATGATATCCGCATAAACCTTCAAGTTTGTAGAATTTATATCTTTTGTATAAGAAGTGTAATAAGAGTTAAATATGATCATAAATACTTAGTATACCAAGTATACCTAATATAAAGGGTAGAATTGGTGGCCGCCTTGAAGACTTGTATGGCCGTAACCGTGGAAAGAAACCTCTTCAACCTAATTGAACGGCTAAGGGGCAGAGAGAAGAGATCGACCTTCGTCGAGTATTTACTGAGGCTCGGGCTCGAAGTCTACAAGACGCAGATATCTAATGGAGGGCAAGCTCCGAAAGGCACACCTTTTTCCCAAACCGTACGTTCGGAGGCCGAAGAGCCTAGACGCATATTAAGACGAAAATTAAGAAGGCAGTGAAGCCATGGTCTGGGCTTTAGGTTGGCTTAAGGAACGGGTCGGTCGAATAGGCTTTGCCAGCCGATCCTCTGGTAGACTATTACCCGCGTGGGCAACGGTATACGGTGAGGCTCCCCCTATAAAATTCAAGGACTGTGTAGAAGCATACTTGAAAGACCCCGCATGTAAAGCCTTCGTCGACTTCCTAGCAGACCAAGTTGTCGGTGCGGGTTTCTATGTGACTGTGAACGAGGACTATCCGCACGCCGAGGAAGCCAAAGGAGTTGTCGATGAGTTCTGTGAAGGGGTGAACTTAGACGAGCTCTTACAGATTGGTGTCCGTGAGGTAATAGCGGCTGGCAACAGTTTCTGGGAGAAGATTGAGCCCCATCGTCTAGAAGAGCTGAGGATACTCCCCCTAACGAGCATCGAGAGGATTAAGCGTGACCAGTACGGGCATGTTAGGGGTTATGTCCAATCAGCCTACTACGGCGGCAGAACCCTCAGCCCCGAGCGGATAATCCACTTCAAGTGGAACCCCGTAAACGGAGAGCCCTTCGGAACAGGCGTGTTGAGACCTCTACTCGAGGCTTACAGGCTGAACGACGGCGAGACCAGAATGGGATTCTTGGAGATGAAGGCTCGGATGGAGATGATGCTTCCTAAGATATTCGAGAAGTACGCTGGACCGGATGAACTCTGGATATTTGAGGGTATAAGCGACAAGCAGCTCGAGGAGTATCAGAGGGTTCTGAGGTCTAGGCCCAGAGAAGGCGCAAGATTCGTCTACAACAGGCCTGCCGACATAAAAACAGTCCAGATAGACCCGCGCACACAGTTCCAGGCTTACCTAGAGCATGTACTCAACCAGGTCTACCTGAGCGGTGAGACCCCTCTCCCGAAGCTCTTCACGACGCCGGGGTTCACAGAGGCCTCGGCAAGGGCGGCTTTGGAACTGGCCGAGAGAAAGGTCATCTCGCTACAGAGGTTCATTAAGAGGATCGTTGAACGCGAGATTTTCCGGCCTATAGTTGAGCAGGCTGGCTATGATCCGAAAGAGGCAAGCGTCCGCTTAAATTGGGGTGTGCCTGAAAAGCCCGAGATATCGGTTGTAGACTTGATCAAGGCTTGTGAGCTCGACCTCATCAGTCGAGAAGAGTTCCGCAGTATGATGAAGAAGATGGGGTGGGAGCTGAGTAAGGCCGTGGAAGCCGGTTCAAAGCGGGAGCCAAATAAGTGAAGGGGAGAACAGTCAAAACTCCTTATCCCAGCTTATTGATACCGCTCTTTCAAGATTCTCGATGAGGTTGATTAAATGTAGGAGCGCCTCATCGACCACCGAGTGCTCCCACTTATCCGAATCTCTCAAGGCTTTCAGGTTTGGCTTTTAAGGTGTCAATCCCCGGTTTACTCGATCTATAGACTGAAATTTGAGATTAGCGTAACCTCCCGTTTCCTCTCTGCGGATGGGAGATGAGTCTTCACGCTTACTTCAGTCCTTGGTGAGACATTTAATTGACGTTTTTAACGAAATTTTTCAGGGATTTTCTCGAGGAATTGACGGCATAACGGCAAAGAATGTGGATAACTAAGTGAACTTTTTCCCATTTAGAAGATGTTTAAATAAAAGGAGGTTTCTATATTTTTACTGTTCCGTGTAAACTAAATGGTATAACTGAGTTACGACCTAAGATGGTGTACGTGTTTGAAGGGGGATGCGGATGGGAAGGACCACAGGGGGCTTCTTGATAGGTTTCGGCATGTGTTTGCTCTTGCTGGGTCTTGGGCCGATCTGTCTAGCTGAGGTTGCGCGAGTTCTTAAGGAAATGCCTGATTCTCCTTCTTCTAAGGCCATGAGAACCTTCGCGTCTCTCTTGAAGAGTAATCCCTACGCCTACGCCGCGGCCCGGAGGTTCTATGAGGTCAGCTTAACCTTCTACGAGGTGATGAGTACTGTATGGGAGGTTAGGCTCTTCCACATTTACAGCTCAATCATCGGAACGGTTATGATCTTGAAGGGCCTCCTATCTTTCAGATCGAAAGGGCAAGACGAGGATGCCAAGATTGAAATTAAAGGTACCACGTGAATGATGAGAATTTCCCCTATTTAATTACGCAGCTTCAGCTGTTTTGACGATGCATTCAATGTAATATTGGCCGTTCTCCGTGAAAATCACTATACCCACGTTCGTTCCTACATCGTTGGGACTGATGTTGTCCGGGTTCTCGATGAAGATTATCAAGGTGTGTCCTGATGCAAGGGTTATGTCACCGTTTGCTACGGAGAAGGATGCAACCTTGTCTTTGGTATACTCGAAGCTGGACCAGCTATGAGTTGAGTTGGGACAGTTGAGTTCCGTGGAGATCGAAGATGAGTTTCTGAAGTAGTAAATGGTTGACCATGGAACCTCAACTCCTCTCACGTAAATCTTATCTATTACGATGTCTCTCCCTCCAAGGTTCTCTATCACAAATGCGGCGAAGGATGTGCCATTGTCGTAAACCCAGATGTGCTGATTTGAGAGTCTCAGAATCTCTACGTTAATCCTCATCTCCGTCAATTGGTAGGCGTACATGATCACTCCGCCAGCGAGCATCACAGGAACAACCAGGAGGATCAGGCTCGTGACGGGTGCACTCAACGCCTTACTACCTTCAATCATCTTCATAATTCCATCAGGCTTCTAATTCAATTAAGTATCATATATAATGTTTGAAAATAAATTAAAAAACTATCTTTAGAAAATAAATTATGAAGATAAATTATGAAGAATCTTCGAGTTACTAACCATAATACCGCAAGTTCACACTTTCAAAATGAAATTTGCTAATATCGTTACTCTTTCTAGAACCGCATGATTGAATAAAAAGGTTTAGCTGTAGAGGATGCGTTTATCCCGTTTACAAACGTAACCAAAATGGGAAAATCGTATAAACCTTAAGATATAAGATCGTTTTGATTAAGATGCAAGTTATAGCCGATCTTCACATCCATAGTAAGTATAGCCGTGCGACGAGCAGTAAGATGGAGATAAAAGAGATCACACGCTTCGCCGAGATTAAAGGGTTGAACCTTCTCGGGACCGGGGACTTCACCCACCCGAAATGGTTCAAAGAGCTGCTGGAGAACCTAAGGGAGGCCCCTGAGACCGGCTTATACGTTCCTTCAGAGGGGTCGCCTAGAAAGGCTGGGTTCTCCGTAAGGTACATGATAACGGGTGAGGTCTCAACCGTATTCACCTACGAAGGCTCCGTCAAGAAGATACACCATCTCATACTGACGCCGAGCTTGGAGACTGCGGCCCAGATAAACGATCGGCTGGCTAGGTACGGCGACCTCGAGGCGGATGGGAGGCCCACGTTGAACATGACGGCTTCCCAGCTCGTCGAGGAGATCATGGAGGTTTCAGCTCAAAACATGGTTATTCCAGCTCACGTTTGGACACCATGGTTCAGCCTCTTCGGAGCGTTCAGCGGCTTCGATCGGATCGAGGACTGTTATCAAGATACAACGCGGCACATATGGGCTATCGAGACAGGCCTCTCATCTGATCCTCCTATGAACTGGAGGCTGAGCTCCCTAGACCGGTTCACGTTGGTCTCGAACAGTGATTCCCATTCTCCTTGGCCCTGGAGAATCGGCCGGGAAGCCAACGTCTTCAACCTTGAGAGGCTCACGTACACCGATGTAATCGAAGCCATAAAGGGGAAGAATCCGGAACGTTTTTTGTACACGATCGAGACGGACCCGGCTTACGGCAAGTACCACTGGACAGGCCATAGAGCATGCAATGTATCCCTGCCTCCCAGCGAAGCTATAAGGCTGGGAGGAATCTGTCCAGTCTGCCGCAGGGCCCTAACCAAGGGCGTCGAGCAGAGGGTTGAGGAGCTCGCCGACCGACCTGTAGGCTACAGGCCTAGAGGGGTTCCCGGATATAAGCATCTGCTACCACTATCCGAGATAATCTCCGTGGTGTTGGGAGCCTCAAGCCTCAGCCAGAAGAGGGTCTGGAAAGTATACAACACGCTCATCTCCAAGTTCGGTAATGAGTATAAGGTTCTCCTAGACGCCTCGTATGAGGAGATGGCTGAGGCTGTGGACCCCAAGGTCGCCGAGGCAATAATCCAAGTCAGGGAGGAGCGGGTCAAGGTCATTCCCGGTTACGACGGGGTCTACGGCCAGATAATCCTCCCTGAGAAGGATGAAGAAGTTGAATCTTATCCAAGGCCGAGAGTGAAGGGGCCTAAACAGAGAACCCTAGCCGATTTCATGTAGCATAAGGAGGTTCACGCCTTGAAGCGTATAATCTTCTTGACAGGCCCTCCGGGGATCGGTAAGACAACGGTTCTCCTCAAAGCCGTCGAGAAGTTGAGGTCTATGGGTTACAGAGTTGGGGGAATGATGAGCCGTGAGGTTCGTGAGAGAGGTGTCCGTGTGGGCTTCAAGATAGTAGACCTTTCGACAGGCCGTGAGGGCTGGCTCGCCCACGTTAGGCAACCGGTCGGTCCCAAGATAAGTAAGTACCGCGTCAACCTAAGCGACCTCGAGTCTGTTGGGGTCAAGTCTGTAAGGGAAGCGGTCTTGAACGCTGATTTAATCGTGATCGATGAGGTTGGGCCGATGGAGCTCTTCTCAAAGCCGTTCAGGGACGCGGTGAAGGCCGCTTTAGAAAGTGGGAAACCCGTCTTGGGCACGATCCATTACAGGGCTAGAGACCCCCTCGTCACCATGATAAAGAGCCGTGAAGATGTCGAGGTTCTGAAGGTCACAGCTGTGAACCGAGGTCATCTCCACGAGACCATAATCGAAACAGTGTCAAAAATCTACCGTGGTGGAGACCCAGCCTCCGGAAGAGAAGACCGCCGAGGGATAAGGAAGCTTTAAATTTTCAGAAGGACGTTATATTGAGGTCATGTCGGGAATCTTTACGGCCCTAGGTAAAAAGACCTTGGGTCTGGCACTAATCTTCAACTCCCTGATAAGTTTAACGTCAGCCCTTAGAATTCTCTCTGGGTTCTATGCCGCTAGACCTTGGTGGAGACCTTTCTCGCCATACTTGCTGGATGGTTCGCTCTTCTGGGCGGTGGTTCCAGCCTCGATCTTGAACATAGTTCCGGCTAGAGTTTTGGGAAGGGTCAAGATTAGAAGGTTTCTCTTTCACCATTACGTTTATGGGTTATTCGTTGCCCTTGTCTCGACGGCGTCTGTTCATCTCTCTATGGCGATCCCGTCTTCTCAATCACCTTTACGGCTATCTTATGGACGCCTCAACGGCCTGACGCCTTATGTAGAGACCTTCTTTATTTATGGTGGTCTCACACTTCTATTGGACGACATCTCCGATATCTCTCCCCGAGTGAAGAGTCTCCTTAGATGGCTGGGAGAAATTGCTAAGAGGTTCTGTAAACCCATCCGGGCTTCCCATACTCTTTGTAGTTTAGCTTCAATCTACATCTCACTGAGCATCGGCTTGTGGTTCTGCCGAAACCGGTGGGTGGACTTGTGGTCCCTCGACGCCGTGTCCTATATGGTTCTGATGGCGAGCATCCTCGTGACCGGCATATTCGGTCTGAGAGCTTCCCTTAAAGGGACCGCTTTAAGCGTCTAGGCGAGGCATCTATGACCCGGCAACCGAGCACCTAAGAATATATATGCCTGAAGAGAGCATCTATGTTAGGACCAGTGAGAGAATAAGAATATGAGAAAGATAGCTGCCTTTACGTTAGGTTCAGCCGCAACGTTTACTGTTGGAGTCTCAATTGTACCGGTGGAGTTTAAGTATATAATCGATTGGTTGGCTCCACTCTTCGGAGAGTCTCTCCGCGTACTCCTATCGATGATCTTTATACTCTTCGGAGACCCCTTCAAGTTCACGACGTTGATCATCCTATGGACGGTTATCGGCCTCTTCTGCGGCTTGATGGTTAGAAGAATCGTTGGAAGCCTAGTCTCAGCGTGGCTCATCTACGGATTTATGTTATTCGTGGCATTGGTCTCAGTTCTGGGAATCTTGGAAGTGGTCTTAGAGCTCGGCCTGCTTCAGAGGCCTGAAACCCTCTTCTCCCTGATGCCGCCCATACCTCCGGGAGCATCGCTCAGCACAATCATGAACGCCCCGATTATAGGTTACCTCTTCCAAGTCCTTCAGGAGACGTCGCTCTCCTCTATGGGTTCACCAACCGAGATTCTATCCCCATTAGCCTCATCCATAGCGCTGAGCGCTCTAAAGAACATACTCATACTCTTCGTCTCATCCCTGATCGGGTGCGAAGTCGGACAGATGGTTGAGAAGATACTCTCATCTAGGAGCGGCGGGAGAGAGTCTACCGAAGTAACTTCTGGTAACCCGCGTCCTCCAATGGAGTCTGGCGGAGCCGTCAAGTTCATTTGGATGAAGTTTAAAGCGTCGAGACATCTACTTTTTCCGGTCTTCACCTTAACGGTCTTGATCCTCTCTTTAGCGGTCTCCGTTGCAACCCCTCTTCGGAGCCGTTCTACGCGGAAGGCCTCTTCTGCTTCGTCACGCCGGACGGAACCGCCTACTTGGCATCCGCCTTCATAGACTCTGAGGCTACGCTTCCAGGAGTCGACTTCTCAGATTCGGCGTTCGAGAACGCTCTCTTAGGAGTATTGATAACACATGATACAAGGGCGGACGCTCTTCCCCCGATCTTATCTTCCCCGGGGATGCTCAGCGGACTCCTTCCACCGGATGTTCCAAGCGATCTATTGGAAAACTTAACGAGGTACTACGAGGTCATCCCCCCAACGGTCTTACTCTTAACTTATCTAGATGCCCCTGAGGGCGAGGCTCGGGGGAGGGCTGACTCCGTTGTCGAGAAATTCTCCTCGGCTTTTGGAGCTTCCCTCTCGTATCTGGCTTCCTTCTCACAAGACTTCGAGATATCGGGAGAACGTCACAAAGTTGACATCTTCATCTATCAGTCGTCCAATATCCCAAGCGACATCGCCCCCGGAATTATGGGGGTTCTACCGGTCGAGAGGGGAGGCTTAGCTATCCCCATAGACCACGCGTACTCTTCGGGTATACTGTGTCCCGGGGCAACGTCGATCTCCTCGAACGGTACAGTGATGGTTGTGGGCTTCTTCACGTCTTCTGCGGCTCTTGATCTTTTCAGGACCGTCGAGGGCTTCCCGTTCGATTTCGTAAGCATGATCATACCCAACACAACGGAGCCGACGGTCACGGTAGGCCTCTTCTCGTACTGGCTGGACAGGTTGCATTCTTCACCTCTCCAGCACACCTTCAACGTCAGTAGCTTACTGAACTTGACGGAGCCCTTAGAGTTCTCTCCGGAGGCCACGATCTCGGTTCTATCAACGGCTGTTCCGAACGCGACGATCGTCAACGGAACGGTAACGTCGCAGACACCCGTAGTCTCATTAACCCTCTCGGTGAACCTGACGGACCCGGAGCTGGAACCGGTTAGGGAGGCCATAGAGAACCTGAACCTAACCAGCAACGTCATGGTGAAGGAGGTTCCGAAGGGTGCAACGATCTCAACCGAGGACCTCACCTTGAGTTTCACCCAGATTCTCCCGATGGAGATCGACGTAGAGAAAGCCGTCGCCATGTCCGAGGTGGATGTTGGACAGGATGTTGATGTCACCGTGACCGTAGTAAACATGGACACCGACCCGGCTGAGAACGTAACCTTAGACGAGCGTCTCCTCCTAACGTATTATGGAGCCGCGGCCTCCGTTGAGGTTAGGGAAGGAAACCTGACGGCGGCTTGGAACCAGATACCCGCAAACTCTTCGGTCACGCACAGTTACACGATCACGTTTAGGAGGGAAGGCCTATACACGATACCCTACGCCAAGGTCACCTACAAATATATGAACGTAACCTTCACGGAGAAGTCTAGAAACTGCTACATAAGAGTTCGGGGGCCGTCTGCGGCAAGCCTCTTGGTGACGGGTATACCGAGCGCGTGGGGAACCCTGACAAGGATCATCGATAGGGTTCCAGGCTTAGAGGGGATGGGCTCCCTAATACTCTCGTTGGCTACGTTGGCAATAGTCGGTCCGATAGGGTTCAACGAGTACAGGAACATAAGGAGATGGTTTAAGGCTAGAAAGGAGAGGCGGACAGCGTGGTCGCCTCAGCCTGGAACCCCCTAAGGCCGCTTACCCTCTCCACCATCAGCAAGTAAGGACTCTCCCAGAAAGACGGCACGTCACCAGTAACTGTAACCTTACTCCTCCATGAGGTTTGAGCCCGTTAAGGCTTCACGTACACCTTCCCATCCTTCCTTTGCCTTCAGATGGACTAGCTCAAAGGCTGTCTTGGAGTCTATAACCTCCACGGGCTGGCCTGTAACCTCCTTAATGAGATACTTCGCGGCTCTCAAGACTTTACCGTTCAACGTTGAGTCGGCGACGTCGGCTACGTGGCAGATTAGGGCCTCCAAAGTCTTAGGCGATATTGGCCCAGCATCCCCGTGATGAGCGCAGACCACGTGGACGATCTCTAGGGGCAAGCCTCTCCTAACGAGTTCAGAGGTTATCAGAGTGAGGTGGTCAACCCTCTCAGATAAGGGTGAGGACTTGTATCCTCCATCATCTCTGGCTACGTACATGAGGGGCTTGAGGATATCATGGAGGATCACCCCAGCAATAACCAGGTCCCTGTTAACCTTGCCGTGGTAGATTTCCTCAACACAGTCACAGAGTGTCAACGCTATCCTAAGGGTTGATAGGATATGCTCTAGGAGCCCGCCTGGGTAGCTGTGGTGTCTAGAGAGGCTTGCGGGCGAATCTTCGACGCGTAAACCCTCGTAGAGGGCTCCGCTGAGATTTAGGGACGGCTCTTTAACCAAGTCGAGGACCGCCTCCTTGAGGGACTCGTCCCGAATCTTGTTTATCGCCTCTATAAGCCGGGGGTCCAAGTTTCCTTTCTAGCCTCCTTCCCGGAACGGTTATGTTTCAAAATCTTATGTTAAGAGGTTCTTTAACCTTTCCTTCTCTCTGCTGGCGGCTTGGTGGGCTTTCAGGATGGGTTCAGGTATCCTGTGCCCCTTCACACACATCAACACTATCTTTACGGCGGTCTCGAGGGAGACCATGTGGCCTACGCTCACGTAGACAGGTTTCCCTCCGGGTTTCGTGTAGACCTCGGCTCCGACAACCTCGCCCTCGTGAAGTATCGGGTTCCAAAGCATCGAAGAGCCCTTCCCAACCCTCCCGCAGAGAATCCTCTTCGCTACGCCTATGGTCGGAGCCCTTATCACCAAGCCGAGGTGGCTGGCGAAGCCTAAGCGGTACGGGTGAGCCCTCCCATGTCCATCAACCAGAAAGACTTGAGGCCTAATCTTGAGTTTTCGTATCGCCGAGACGACTGGCGGAACCTCCCTGAAGGAGAGTAGGGTCGGCACGTAGGGGAACCTCGTCTCTTGGAGGGACTTCTCCACCTCCAGAACCCTCCCGGAGCCGAGATCGAGGACCGCGACTACACCTATAGAGAACCGTCCGGCATAGGCTACATCCACGCCCGCCACGTAACGAGGAGGCATCGACACCCGGTTCTCGGTTACGACCCTCCTCGACAAGAGTCTCTGAGCAGCTCGAGCCCTCTCCAGCGAGAAACCGCCTTTCATCTCGACCCTCAACATCGCAGATTCGATAGAATATTCCTGTTGAAGGCTCTTTCTTCTCAGGTACACTCGTCCATTATCTCGGCCCTTACCCCGACGAAGACGGGCCCCGAGACATCGATTCTCCCCTTCCGGCTCGTTATGTATCTTCTGGCCACGTTGCTTATCTTTATGTTGACGTCGCTTGGGCGTCTAGCGATCCTTACGCGGATGTCCATGCGGTTCCTCCCGGTTTTAGCGGCCTCCTCGATCTTGGATGCGGCTAGGGCGGCTATGCCCTCTATGTATGTGAGGCCCGTTGAGACGCCTTTTTCTCTCGCTTCTCTAACAGCCGGGATGTGATCCATACCCTCTAAGGGGATTCCTAGAACGTTTCCTTCGTGGACGTAAATGGCGTTTCTGGCGGCTGCTCCTAGAAGTCTGGCTCCCCGCTCCTTCTCGTAGAGGTAGACTCTCACCACCTTATTGAGGAGCTGGCCTTCGTAAGCGAGGACCTCGCATGGACTCGGGTCGTCGGCGTGTTTCAGGGCTTCCTCGACTATTCTCCTTTTTATCTCGCGGCCCTCCCTAGTCTTCGGCTCGTTCTGGTAGCTGATCATCCTTGCTATCTCAGCGTCTGTGAGTCTCCATTCCCCGTAAAACTGGGGATAGACGAGTCTTCGGACGTCGTCCTCCCCGTAGAGCGCTAAAGCAACCCTCTCAACCCCAACCCCGACGTTTAAGACCGGATACTCAAGCCCATACCTTGCAAGGGCTATCGGGTTGTATAGGCCGAAGTTAACAACCTCTATCCACCGCCTCATCTTGGGGTGATATACGTAACCCTCATACTCCGTGCCCGGCGTATAATACTTTGAGGTCACCTTCTTCTTGGTGAAGCGGAAACTCTTGAAGCCCAGAGGCTCAAGCAGGTTCCTCGTGATCCTTTCCCCCTCCTTGATGTCTATCGCCTCGTCCATAACTACGCAACTGGCCGCGTGGTGGACTCGAAGGTGGGTTGGGTCCTCCCTCTGCTCTCTCCTGAACCGGATTCCCACTGAGAATAGTTTTATGGGCATCTCGACTCTATGCTGTAAAGCCTGAAGCGACAGAAACCAAGATGTTGTCATGTGTGAGCGGAGCGTGAGGTTGGTCGGTTCTGGACGTAGGGACGTGAACTCCGGGAAGACCTTTGAGACTATCAGTGTGGCCGTGGCGTCTGGCACCTCTAAGGATTCAGATATCTTCTCGATGAGGTCGTCGGCTTCTATCTTACCTCGCTTGTAATCTCTGAGGACAGCCTTTAAGTTGGAGGTCTTCTCCTCGGTCATCTCTACCCCGAGGCTCTCAATTTTTCGGCGCTTCTCCCTGCTCAGGCCGATATCCGGTCTTGGTAGAACAGCTAGGTAGTAGCAACGGTCCAGTATCACCGGCGCTTCCGGTCCATACTGCTTGTAGACTTCAGTGTCCTCGACTATTATGGGGTTAGCAACCTCGATGAAGCCTTGATTGAGGAAGGTTCTCCTCATCTTCTCGATGAGGTCGAAGAGCGGGTGGGGGGTTCCGCGTCCACGTAAGGGTAGGCGATAGCCCTCCGGCGGCTTGGGTAGAAAGCTGCCGCTCTCTCTCCAGACCTTCTCAAACCCTTCAACCTCAACCCGTTTAAGTATCTCCTCCGGGTTGAGACGAATTCCCATGCTCCCTAACCTCCTTTAAAGTGTCTTTCAGCTCCCTTATCGAACGTTCGAGGATTATCCTCCGCGCCTCCATGGTTACATCTCCCCTCGTGGCCTCTATGATCCGCCGTGCTATGTCGCATTTCTTCCTGAGCCCATGGATTAGGAAGTGCGCCTCGTCCATACCTATCAGCTCCGAGTATATGGTCTCCATCAGTTCCAGACTATCCTCAGCGACCTCTATCTTGTTTCTCCTTATCGAGTCGAGAACTCTCCTCCTCAGCTCTCCGATGACGTCGGCTAATCCCAAAACGTAAGAGATCGTTGGGACACCTATCTCCTCGAATCCGACGAACCTGCCGTCCCTAACCAGCCCCAACAATATGCGGGCTTCAGAATATTCTTGGAACGCGGCGTCAACGATGCCCGAGTAAGCCAGTTCAGGGTTATCCTTCGACACTTCTTCAAGCTTCTTGAAGAATTCTTCAGCCCTCTTAAGGATCTTCTCGGCTTCCTCAAGCCTCTCCTTATGGATGAGGAAGATCGCCTGTTTCGAGAGGCGTGTAGCCTTACGCATGGCAGCTTGGACCTCTTGACGCGCCTCATCCTTACGCTTAGCCTCTTCCTCAACCTTCTTAAGGAACTCCCTCAGCGACATGGCGTCCACATACTTGCCTGTTATATGTTGCTACGCAACCGTTACCTCATACATCTCGGCTTAATTTTAAGGTTTTTATCGTTTATTCTATCCTGTTGCTCTTGGCCGGTCTGCTCCTAAATAACTGAGACCAAGAAAGAGCTAGATACTGTTCAAAGTTTTAGTTGCGTACTTCGCTGACCTCCTTACGAATCGCGTCATAGTTTTGACAGAGCCACAGAGGGGGCACTTCACAACTTCCCCGTAGAAGAGTCTATCGCAGTTGTTGCAGTAGGCCATGTCCCTACTGTAGGTGTAGAACCCAATCTTGTGTGTGTTCACGATCTCCTTTGTGGTTGAGAGGAGACTCTCCGGCCCGTTCTCCCCCTCCCGGAGGGGTATAGGCGTTAAGTGGCTTCCCGGAGTCAACCGATGGAACTGCTCCTCAATTCTGAGGTATCTCTGTAGAGGAATCCCAACGTCAAATGGAGTGGCGGTCATATCTGTATACGCGGGGTTTCTCCTGCCTCCACGAACCCGAACCTTCGCAAGCCCATACCTCTCTATGTCGAGTTCGGCAAGCCTCTCGGCGGCGTCCCTGCATGAGACCATGGAGAGGTTGAAGCGGGCATCCGGCCTGTTAGAGTATCTCCCCAGCTCCTTCGATAGGAATTTAACTATCTCTACAGCGAACTTTAGGGATTCCTCGCTCTGGTAAATAGGGTTGCCGGAGATCGCGTGGACAGCCTCGTTCAATCCGACGAACCCCACCAGACGGGAGGAGTTCTCAAGTCTATAATATGGGTCTCCGTCTCTACACTGTGTTAGGAAGGGAAGTAGATTCTCTCCTATCCTCTCTTTGATCGTGAGATACTTTATCTCTAGGGCTCGAGCCGCCATCTCCATCTTGTCACGCAACTGTTCGAAGAACCTACCTCGGTTTCCTCCAGAATCATAGCAGGCCCGTGGAAGGTTTATGACCACACTGTCCAAGATGCCTGTCCTTAGAGTGTCGAGCTCCCAGTCTCCGCTCCATTCAGAAGCCAACCTGAAGCCGGTAGCCGCGTAGGAGGCGTACCTCTGCTCCTTGAGGATAAGATTCGCGAAGTATGGGGTTCCCCTCTTCAGAGCCAGCCTGTGAGCCTCAAAGAGAATTCTCTCAGCCTTCCCATCCTTAAAAGTCTCGTTCCTTATTTTTATGATCAAACTCGGGTTAAGGATGGGCTTCTCTTCACTTAGCATGACCTCTATGATCGATGAAGCGATTAGGAGGCTCTCCTCAACGTAGTCTCCATAGATGTCAACGTTCTTTCCGTTGGGTCCCACAGCTGACATCTCGGCTATGAACCTTGGAATCGTGAGCTCGAGGCCTAGGGATACCCCGCTAGGAATGAGGTGGTTCACCTCGATGAGGAAGTTGCGGATGATATCCCTAACCTCGTCAGGCTTCATGTCCCCAACAAAGGGCGCTAAAAACACGTTGAAAAAGTCCACGGTCTGTTCGCCCATGGACTCCCTCATCGTTAGCTTGAGAATCTCAATCGTTATTGAGAGGGCTGACTCTAAATCCTTTGGAGGCTTGCGGGGTATTTTCTCTAAGCCGGGCCTAGGGGACAGCCCGTACCTAAAGAAGAAGCGGAGGTCGTGCATGACTCCATCCAGCTTCAGAACCCAACAGCCCAGATTGTTTATGTGGAGGGAGCCGGAGATATGTGCGTCGGCTATGTCTCGGGGTAAGACGTTCAGGAGGGCGTATTCCTCTAAGACGGCGTCCCCAGCCGCTTCGTGTACAGCCTCGACGTCGACCGCTCTTTGGCTCATGGTCTTGATCAGCTGGGTTACGTCGTAGACTGGGAGCCCTAAGCGTGTGAGCTTGTGGCGATACTCCTCGAGGCCTCTCTCGATGAGTATGGCGTTCACAAACTCCCTTATGAGCGGTGCGGTCAAGTACTTGGTTCTGAGCTTCGTTAGGCGTCTTTCGGTTTCCCGGGCTATGCTCTGAGCTAGGTCTGCGGGGACTCCGGCCTCCTTTATAAGCGACTCGGCTATCTTGTTCCTCTCGAAGTGTTCTAGGGAGAGCCTTGAAGTCCTAACGAGCATCTTCTTCCTTTGGAACGCGTTCTCCTCTATCTCCTCGGCGACCTCAACGAGTTTCCTGCCGAGGCTCGTGAGCCTATACTTCTTCTTTTCCAAGTCGGGCTCGATGAGGTCCATCTTGAGCAGGGTCTTGAGATGGTACGCGAATCTCCCCGCGTCTCTGCTCGGCTTGAGTTTCAGGAGTTTCATTATCTCTGTGTAGGAGAGGGGACCCCTATTCATGAGAAAGTCGAGTATCCGCAGTCTAAGCGGCGAGGAAACCGCCTTCAGCACCTTCACGCCCAGAGGTTCACGAGGCAAAACTCTACACGACCTCCCTTACGATATTAGACTGAACACCAATTTAAGAATTTGAGAAAGCTGGGATGGCTGAGAAGAAGGAGATGGCGGAAACCGAGCCTTGCAAACATGAAGAATGTTATGGAGTTAACTAGCCGTATCTAACTGCGAGCTTTATGGCTTCCCATGGCCTCTCATCGATCTTACGAAAGGCCTCAGCGGCCTCATCGATCTTAACTATGGGTTGGAGCAAACCGTCGACCGTGAGCTTCTTCCTTCTAAACAGTTCTATAACAGTCTCGTAGATTCTGTTCCTATCCCATCTGGGATGCTCCCTATAAGGCTCGCTTTCAACCCGGGCTCCAGAGATCATCACTTGACGATTAAAGTGCCACTCCTCCCCAAGGTTCAGGCCTGTGGGGTTTCCGTGGTACCACGAGACGGGGACGATTGTTCCCCCATATGATGTCCCTCTGATCGCATGGTGCAGAGCCCTATATGAGCCGCTTGCTTCTATTGATACGTCAACTCCTTTATAGTCGGTCGCCTTCCTGACCTCAAGCCCGGAATCACAGACCTTTGGGTCGATTAACACATCTGCGCCGTAAGCCTCAGCTAGGTTCCGCCTCTTCTCAATCGGGTCCACACCTATGACCAAGATAGCTCCAGACAGTTTAGCCATCAAAACAGTCATTAGACCTATAGCTCCCAATCCGAAGACGGCGATCTTGTCCCCTAATCTCACGTGGCCTTCACGGACAGCCATCAAGGCGACTGTTGCAGGGTCTATACAGACTATCTCTTCATCACTTAGTTCTGGAGGAGCCTTCTTAACCTTGTCCTCGCTTATGGTATGGGTTTCCCTCACAGGTAGGTATCCGTATACCCTGTCGCCAACCTTGAACCTCTCAACTTTTTCTCCCACCTCAGTAATTATGCCCACAGTCATATTGCCTAGGCTCATCGGGAAGGTGGGTCTCCATCCTCTCCCCATCTCTCTTGGAATGAATAAATGAAGGTTGGAATCGTAGGTCTTCTCCTCGAAAGGGGTCTCCCCCCGATAGATCGAGAGCGTCGTTCCGTGCTTCACCGCTGAGAGCGTGCTCTTGACCCTGACCTGAGTCGGCTTAAGAGGGGGCTCTTCATACTCCCTGAGTATGGGCGTTCGAGGACCTACCGCAACCAGCTCCTTAGGCATGCTTTGCACCGAAGTAAGGTCTTCCAAAGTCTATATAAGCCTAAACCTTTTATGGTTTAAATTTAGATGGTTCTTTGAGGTTGTTGAAGATGAATATCATCGAGATAGTTTGTGACACTTTCCGGCGCGATTTCCTCGGGTGTTATGGAAACGACTGGATTCACACAGAGCATCTGGACTCCTTCGCTGAGAAGGCCGTAGTCTTCGATAGGGCCTACATAGCGTCTTTCCCAACGATACCTAACCGGCACGACCTCTTCACCGGCCGTTACACGTTCATATACTCAGGTTGGGAGCCTCTCCCGAAGGACGAGGTTATACTGGCCGAGACTCTCCGCCAAGCCGGATACACAACTATGCTCATCATCGACACCTACCATATGATTAGGGACGGCCACCGCTTCGACAGAGGGTTCGACGGATGGTGGTGGATAAGAGGCCAGGAACATGACCGTTACATGACGAACCCGACTGGAGACCCCGCTGAGAAGAAGAGGGCGTTTGGAACCCAATACTTGAGGAATGTTTCGCTCCGCAGGTTTGAGAGCGAATACTTCGTAGCCCAAACCACAACGGAGGCAATAAAATGGCTTGAACTCAACTATGATAAACATGAGAAGTTCTTCTTACACATAGACATATTTGATCCTCATGAACCTTGGGACCCGCCTAAATGGTACGCCGAGATGTACGATCCGGGATGGAAGGGCGGATACGTGATGGGTGGGGCTTACCTGTCGCCGTACGATATGCCTTTCCCTAGGATAGCCCCCAAACTAAGCGAGGAAGAACTGAGGCATCTGAGGGCTCTCTACGCCGGAGAGGTTACCCTAGTCGACCGTTGGGTAGGCATGCTTCTCCAGAAAGTGGAGGACCTCGGCCTCTACGAGGACACGATGGTGATCTTCACGACGGACCATGGGTCGTACCATGGGGAGCACGGATACTTAGGTAAGAGGCCTCACCTCTACGAGGAGGTAGCCCATATACCTCTAATCATACGGATGCCAGACTCGGAAGGTGTAAAAGGTAGACGCGACGCGATAGTCCAGCCTCCAGACCTCATGCCTACCATCCTTGAGTTCGCCGGGGTTGAGGTGCCGGAGACGGTTCAGGGCAAGTCCCTGATTCCTCTAATAAGGAGGGAGGAGTTCGAGGAAAGGGAGTTTGCGGTGAGTGCGGCTCCTCTCGTCAAACGTGGAGGAGGCCCAGCAA
The DNA here is from genome assembly GCA_001593925.1 of Candidatus Bathyarchaeota archaeon B26-1. GTDB lineage: Archaea > Thermoproteota > Bathyarchaeia > Bathyarchaeales > B26-1 > B26-1. The sequence continues at coordinate 3,139 of LUCD01000023.1, read as the reverse complement.
AGAGGATAACCGTGACCACCAAGGAATGGGCCTTCATAGATGTTAGACCGGACGTTACCGGAACGGATGATCTTGGAAGGAAGATCGAGCCGGAACTGTACAACCTCAAGAGAGACCCGAACCAGACAAGAAACCTTTACGAGGAGCATAAGGATGTCGCCGAAGACCTCCACTTAAAGATGTTGGAGTTCTTAAAGGAGATGGGAGCAAGCGAAGAGGTCATAAATATGTGGAGGCCCCGCCAAAACCCTTGAACTCAAGAGTGTTCGGATTCTCTGCCTAAAACCAACCTTTTTAACTTTGGTTGTAATTCCATCCAGTAGAGTTAAACAAGATTCTTCAAATCACGGATATTAGTTATGCATCTCAACCGAGAGGAGGCTTCTGGAGATTCTTCTCCAGCTGAGGCGAGCAGGCTTGAGGCTGACCCCGCTTAGAGGCAGAGACTTGAGATACGCTCCGGCCGATCCTAAAGGCGTAATCCTTAAAATCGATGATGAAGAGAAGAGGATAATAACCCCGAATCGAAGGTGAATCTTTTGGAATGTAAAGGCTTTGTGGACGCGTCAGCCGTTATAGGAAAATTGGACAAGAGGTGCTATGGCCAATTCATAGAGCACCTCGGGAGATGCATATATGGGGGAATCTGGGTAGGCGAGGAATCGGGGATTCCGAACCGGAAAGGATTCCGCCTCGACGTCTTAGAGGCAATCAAAGAATTAAATCCCAAAGTCGTCAGGTGGCCGGGAGGGAACTTCTCATCTGGGTATCACTGGATCGACGGGGTTGGCCCCAGAGAGGAGAGGCCGAGACGGTACGACATGGCTTGGGGCGCGGAGGAGCCTAACGCGTTTGGCACGGATGAGTTTCTTGAATGGTGCAGGCTGGTGGGCGCCGAGCCTTTCATCGTCGTCAACGCGGGAAACGGAACCCCTGAGGAGGCGGCGGGATGGGTGGAGTACTGCAACTCGAAGGGCGGAACATACTATGCTTCCCTCAGGAGAAGATATGGGCATGCTGATCCATATGGGGTGAGGCTCTGGGGGGTAGGAAACGAGCTCTACGGCAGGTGGCAGATCGGCTTCTGCCTCGATGGGGCTGAATGTGCGAGGAGGACGATGGAGTTCGCGAATGAGATGAGGAAGGTTGACCCGAGCATCGAGATCGTGGCGGTCGGTTGCGAGGACCCTGAGTGGAATTTGGAGATGGTTAAGAAAGCGGGCGAGTACTTCGATTATCTATCCGTCCACATCTACATAGGTGGAGACAAGCCATACAGGGAGCTGGCCGCCGTCCCGCTGGACATAGAGGAGAGGCTGAGAAACGTCTACGGTCTTGTTCAGTCGGCGAGGCAGAGGTACGGCGTGAAGAGGGAGATAAGACTCGCATTCGACGAGTGGAACGTCTGGTACCCCGAGGCTAAAGCCCCCCTCCACGAGCAAGTCACAGGCGTAAGGGACGCCGTCTTCACTGGCGGAGTTCTGAACGCTCTTCAGAGGTTATGCAGGGAGGTGCCAATAGGATGCTTCGCCCAAACCGTCAATGTTTTGCCCCTGATAATAGCCGCGGAGGACGGCCGGATGGCCCTGACCCCGCAGTATCTGGTATTCAAGCTCTATGGGGAGAACACGGGAGACCATGTTCTAAAGACGGCGGTTGACACGGATCATTATCGGTCTAGCGGGCTGATGAGGCCGGTTCCCTACGTAGACCTTTCGGCCACGGCCACGGAGGACGGTAGGACGATCTACCTCCACGTTGTGAATCGTCACGAGAAGGAGCCGGCTGAGCTGGAGATATCATTCAGGAACTTCACGCCGAAAGAAGCCTCCTGCATGTACGTCGCCGGCGAGAAGGTTGATGATCGGAACACGCTCGGCGAGCCGGATCGAGTCAAGATAGAGAGGAAAGATGGAACGGTGGAAGGCGGCAGGTTGCATGTCGATCTGCCCGCTCACTCCGTGAACGTGATAAAGACGCTGGGATAAACCCTCCTCGGCTACTTGATTGGGTATCCGCCATGTTCTCGAAACCGCCCTATACGTCTCGAGACGTTCTCCGCGGGAATCCTAAGCTGGACATTACGAATAATGTTGGAGATGAATCCCCCGTCGGGAGCGAAGATTCGGATTCGTTCATGGCCTTCCGTTTGGCGTTCCGGAGGGTAGTGTCCTCTGAGTATCCGCTCCTCCGCCCCAAAAAAGGGGTTATCTTGCTCCCATACTTTCTTTTTGAGAATCGTGGATGCTCGTCGTTTTGTCCTCTTATGAAGGGGCTCGTAGAGATTTCGATATGTCGCGGTTGACGTGATGGGGCCGCTTGCGTCGTCTCTAGCCCTTTAGGCTCGTGAGGTTAGTGGGCTTTCTCCTCCTTCCCGTAGTAGCTCGTCCACTTGAACCTACGTGAGTCCCTCTTAAGTTTTAGGGCGCTCTTCCTACATTTGCTCGAGCAGAACCAGAGTATCGACCCGTCATTCCTGACGTACATGATCCCTGTCCCGGGTGGAAACTCGTATCCGCAGAACGAGCATCGTCTAGGCCTCGGCATCCCTGTAACCGTAACCTCCTCGAAACGTCCCTACTGATTTCCACACGGTCAAATATTAACATTATTGATGAACCCACAATAAAAGGTGAGCTGCACCATCATAGCCGTTCTAGTTATAAAACAGCTAACTGCGAAACAAGCCTATTTCACCCGGATCAGCCGTTTTATCCAGCACCTTGAGCTTTTCACCATCTATCAGAAGACGGATAGGTCCCCATCCTCTGAGACGAGAGATCTCCTTGGCATGGTTAGGATCATTCTCAAGGAGGCTCGGGTGAAATCGCGTCACGTAATCTTCTCTGGGAGCTGGACGCGAAAATTTCAAGCGGAGAGTAGGAGGGGTCGTCGATCATTATGGCGCGGCTATGAACCCTATGAATTTAAGGTCATTTTATAATCGAACGACCCTCTCCCCTCTATACCTTCCATGGAAGGGTTTATTTCAAGCTCCTTCCTTTCTTCAGAAACTGTTTCCGTCTCCTTTCCACGTGAGTTATTGGGCCCAATCCTATAGATCGCTGCCCAAAAGGGGTACATCCTCGCGGGTATTAATGCCACGCTCAGAAACGGCGGGTGTCCACGTCCAGAAAAA
>LUCD01000022.1:5196-17871 GCA_001593925.1 Candidatus Bathyarchaeota archaeon B26-1 | reverse complement strand
TCTATAACCCGTTCAGGCGTCGGACGCTCCGTTCCCTCGACTTTCACCACCGGATACCGCTACGCCCGGATGGGTTACACAACCATCTGCAACCCCTCGATGCCCCCGCTCGAGTCCCGCCACACACATGAGGAGCTGAACGACACCCCGATGGTCGATAAGGCAACCTTCCCGCTCCTAGGGGACTGGTGGTTCGTCTTAGAGTACATTCAGAGGGGCGCGATCGACGAATGCGCCTCCCACGTAGCTTGGATGATCCAGTCCACTAAGGGATACGCGATAAAGATAGTGAACCCCGGCGGGGTTGAGGCTTGGGGGTTCGGCAGGAACGTCAGGGACCTAGATGATCCGGTCCCGAACTTCGGGGTTACGCCGAGGGAGATCGTGAGAAGCCTCTGCATCGTGAACCGCACCCTGCATCTGCCTCACACGATCCATGTCCACACAAACCTTTTGGGACAGCCGGGTAACTACGCCACGACGATAGAGACCATGAGGTGCGTGGAGGACCTAAGCGTAGAGGGGAGGCCGAGCATCCATATAACGCACTGCTTGTTCAGCGCCTTCAAGGGTTCAGGCTGGCATGACATGAGGTCTGGGGCGGAGGAGATCGCCAAGTACGTGAACAGCCACAGCCACGTGACCATGGACGTTGGGCAGATAGTCTTCACAGACACCACCACGATGACCGCGGACGGCCCCTGGCAGTACACCCTCTACGAGATCAGCGGGAACAAGTGGGTTAACCATGACGTTGAGGCGGAGACGGGGTCGGGCATAGTTCCCTTCAGGTATAGGCGTAAGAGTTACGTCCACGCCGTTATGTGGTCGATCGGCTTGGAACTCGCGTTGTTGATAGACGATCCTTGGAGGGTCTACCTCACCACGGACCATCCGAACGGCGCTCCCTTCACGACGTACCCGAGGATAATATCTTGGCTTATGAGCAGGAAGGTTAGAGAGAGGGTTCTCGAGAGAGTGAATAGACGGGCTAGGGCTAGGTCGCTCCTCCCAAGCATCGACAGGGAGTACACCTTAAGAGAGATAGCCATAGCGACGAGGGCTGGGCAGGCGAAGGCTTTGGGGTTAAGGTTCAAGGGGCACTTGGGGGTCGGGGCGGACGCCGACATCGCCATATACAATATAGACCCAAGGAGAGTCGACCCTTCAAGAAGTTACAGGGAGGTTAGGAGAGCCTTCGAGAAGGCCGCCTACACCATAAAGGGAGGCCAGATCGTAGTTAGGAACGGGGAGGTTGTGAAACCCGTCTGGGGGAGAACGATCTGGGTGGACGTCAGACTCAACTCCCCAGCCGAGGTGTCGGCTGACATGAAGAGGAGATTCCGAGAGTACTGGACCGTGGAGTTCGAGAACTACATCATACCTCAAGACTACTTGAGGGGTTCCCTCGCCTTAAAGACCGAGGCGGAGGTTTAAGCCCATGATCATAAAGTTACGCCCGAAACGGAGTTTTAAGGCTCCAGTCTACGCGGGGTGCATAAGCCCGGACATTCTCGACGGCCTCTCAGAACCCGAGGCTTCTAGGCTGGAAGTTTGGGAGGGAAACCGGCTTAAACGGCTAGGAGACCTCTTCGAGATCGTTAAGGATGAAAACTCAGGGGACGATGAGAGCCCCACAATAATACTGAGCGGGAACCTAACTAAGGTTAGAAGGATAGGCGCCGAGATGAGCAGAGGCCGCATAGTTGTGGAGGGCGATGTCGGTATGCACTTAGGGGAGGGCATGAAAGGGGGAACAATAAGGGTGATTGGAGACGCGGGGCCTTGGGTCGGATGCATGATGCGGGGAGGACTGATCGAGATTGAAGGTTCAGCCGGAGATTACGTTGGAGCCTCCTACAGAGGCAGTGGGGAGGGCATGAAAGGGGGAACAATAATCATACATGGAGACGCCGGAAGCGAGGTTGGATGCTTCATGAAGGGAGGGCTAATCAAGATTCGAGGAGACGCTGGCCAGTTCGTCGGGGTTCACATGGCCGGAGGAACAATCCTCGTCGAGGGAGACTGTGGGGGCAGAGCCGGAGCGGAGATGACCGACGGAAAGATAATCCTATGCGGCTACGTCCCCTCAATCCTACCAACCTTCACGATCGACGACGTAAAGTCGAGCGCCAAGGTAAACGGGGAGAAGATCAAAGGCCCATTCTACCGGTTCATAGGCGACATAGCCGAGGACGGGAAGGGCAGACTCTTCGTCTCGAAGCCCAGAAACCCCCACCTCAACTTCTACGAGAAGTACCTCTAAAGGATGAGGAGAGAAAAGTTGGACACCGGGAAGATAAGTGTAAACCTCAACGCTTGGAGGATCGTTGAGAAAGTATGCGAGAACCCGGAGAGTTACGGCGCAACAGTTAAAGAAACCAGGTTAGGCGCCAGAGTGATAGACTTCGGGGTTGAGGCTGAAGGTGGACTCCTCGCCGGGAAGGTGGTCACCGAGATATGCCTCGGAGGCCTCGGGAAGGTTGAGATCACGTATGGAGAGTATGGGGGTCTAATCCTCCCCTCAGTCTCCGTCTACACCGATAAGCCTGCGATAGCGACCTTAGGGTCACAGTTCGCCGGGTGGCGCATAAAGGTAGGCAACTACTCGGCGATAGGCTCCGGGCCGGCTAGGGCTTTAGCCTCCAAACCCAAGTCGATCTACAAGGAAATCTCTTACCGGGACGAGGCGGACGTAGCGGTTATGGTGCTTGAGACATCTAAGGAGCCTCCGGAAGGGGTCATAGAGTACATTTCGGAGAAGTGCGGGGTTGAGCCGAGCCGACTCTCGGTCGTCGTTGTCCCGACGACGTCCGTAGCCGGCTTCGTTCAGGTCTCTGGGAGGGTTGTCGAGACGGGGATTCACAGGCTCGCTAGGCTCGGGTTCGACCCAAAAGCCTTCATCGACGCCTTCGGATTAGCTCCTGTGATGCCCGTCCATCCGGATGCTGTTGAAGCTATGGGGAGAATGAACGACGCCATACTGTATGGAGGCGCAACATACTACACCGTAGCGTACGATGACGACGAGGCCCTTGAGAGGCTGACCGCGAGAGCCGTCTCCTCGGCCTCCAAAGAGTACGGCAGGCCCTTCATCGAGATATTTAAGGAGGCCGGCCTCGACTTCTACAAGGTGGACCCAGACCTCTTCGCACCAGCATCCATAGTCATCAATAACGTCAAGACTGGAAGGACTTTCACGGCTGGCGCAGTCAACCCGCAGATGTTGAAGAAGTCGATCGGCTTATAGGGAGCCTCACAAAAAGAAAGGCGTCTCCCATTAGGCTTTAGGCTCCCACATCCTCATCTTTAAGCTCAGACTCACCCTCTTCGCTATTATATATCCCAGAGGAATCGTGTACAAAGCGAGGGTAGCGTTGAATAAAGCTATTAGCGGGAGCGTCGCCATGATAGCCTCCTCGGGCAAACTTAAGCCGAGAGGGGGAGGATACCCAAGGAGGGCCCAGTTTATGATCGTCATTACCCCCACCCTTGAGAGGGTTCCGACGGCCGTGAAGAGGATGGTTAAGGCCTTTTCCCCCCGCCTGTTGGAGTGCGTACCCGCGAATCGATGTACTAAGTATATGCCGAAGAGCGTGGCGAGGGTGGCCGCGAGGTTGTAGAGGGGGCCTGTTGGAAGCTCTCCCGGGAAGACCGCGAGCAGAACTAGGGTGTTTATGAAGGCTACGGCCGCCCCCGTTAGAGTGCCATAGAGCAGAAAAACAGCTACTATCGGTATCTCCCATACCTGATAGATGAGGAAGGGGGCGAATGGCGCCGGTATCCTGAGCGGGGAGAGGTTTAAGATCACGGTGAAGGCCGCGAATACCGAGGTTAGGGCTATCGTCCTAGTGTCCATTTATGAGTTCACCTTGGAGGCCGCTCTTCCTTAGGGAAAAGCGTTTTATTATTTAAGAGTTGCTACTCAAAAATGAGTTAACGCCGACGGAGGAGGCGTCTCCTCTTCCTCCTCGAGAGGTTGACCAGAATCCTGTAGGCTTTCGGTTCCTCCTCAACCGGCCTCACCCTTATCAAGCCTTTCTCTTCAGCCCTTTTAAGGAGCGTTTCACCCCTTTCGGTTCTTATAACCGTCAAAGTCCAGCCTTGGAGGCCGACCCCTCCAGCCGAGATGTCCGCAAGCTCGGCTGAAAAGTCTCCGCATCTACCGCAGTTCCACGAATACTTTTTTGCGTCTTCGATCGGAAGAGCCTCAACCTCACCTTCAACAGTCGTCACCAAGACTTTACCCTTGATATTCACCTTCTTAACGTCCTTCGGGTCCACGCCGAGCTTACGTTTGATCCCGTCCACAACGAAGCCTTCATACGTGAAGCTCTCGCTACAGAAGAGGCCTATCAAGAGTTTTAGGGCTGAGGCGTATCTCTTCAGCGGGATAATCTCCATCCTGCGTAGAGCCCTTATCTGGCAGGGGGTTCCAACGAAGGCTAAGCTCCTAACCCTCCTAGCTAGGGCTTCCCTGAAGGCTAGGGGGTTTGGGGAGTATACATACCTCGTTCCGGCGCACTCTATGATCTCTTCAACCGTTGTGGCCAGCTTCGGAACCGGCTTCAGAGGTTTCTCCTCGCTGACGCATGAGACGATAGCCCCCTCGATCAAGCCTTCCTCGAGGGCGAACGTTAAGAGCGACGTGACAAGGCCTCCGTCTTGGCATACTTCACGTATCCTCCTGTCGGTGGTCTGCGCCACGACGACGCGTCGGTAGACGCCGAACTCCTCCTCCGTCCTTCTCTCCCTCCCGAAGATGAGTCTCTCGATCTCCTCTTGGGGAGGGCCGCAGCTCGGGCAGACTTGGAAGCATATCCCACACTCCGTGCACCTCCCCACAAGCCTAGGTAAACCATCAGAATACTCTAGGCACTTCATGGGGCAGAAGGCCACGCAGGAGCCGCAACCTACACAGAGCTCTGGGACGACGAGTCTCTTGAGAGAGTCCTCGAACCCAACCTTCTCTAGGGGCATAAACGCTCACCCTTCCCGACGACCCTCATTGAGAAGGCTTCTCCTTTATATTTTAGTATACCTCTTCTAGGCTTTGGGAGTTGAGGAGTTTGGATCGTTCCTTAACGAGCCCGGATGACCTCGCTGAGGAGGCTCTTAAGGTTGGCCCTGAAGAGTTCATCGGGCTCATCGAGGATGTTGGCCGCATACTCCTAGATGAGGCTCGGGGAATTAGCCGCGGGGACGGGTTTAAGGTTGTGGGGAGGCTTGTTTATCTGCCTACTTCTGGAGAGGCCTTCGTCATTGGAGACCTGCATGGAGACCTGAAGAGTCTCACCCTAATTCTAAGAGAGAGCGGTCTTCCGGGGAGGCTCTTAAGGGAGAATGTGTACCTGATCTTTCTGGGGGACTACGGGGATAGGGGGCTTTTCTCCCCAGAGGTCTACTACGTGGTGTTAACGTTGAAGAGGATGTTTCCGAAGCGTGTAGTCCTGTTGAGGGGGAACCATGAGGGGCCTAGAGACCTCCTAGCCCACCCCCACGACCTCCCATACTACTTAGAGAAGAAGTTTCAAGGTTCCGGAAGAGAGATATACGGAAGGCTGACGGAACTCTTCGACTATCTTCACCTAGCAGTCCTAGTTGAAGGGAGATACGTCATGCTCCACGGAGGGGTTCCCAGCGAGGCTGAGAACGTTGATGACGTCGCCTACGCCCACCTGAAGCATCCTGAAGAGAGCCACCTAGAAGAGATACTGTGGAGCGACCCCGTCGAAGGTGTTAGGGGAACCCTCTTCTCGCCTAGAGGAGCAGGCAGGCTCTTCGGCCCGGACGTAACTGAGAGGTTCCTCAAGATCGTTGGGGCTCGACTGCTCATAAGGGGCCACGAACCATCCGAAGAAGGGTTCAAGATGAACCATTCAGGCAAGGTTCTGACACTCTTCTCGAGGAGGGGACCCCCATACTATAACAGTGCAGGCGCCTACCTACACTTGGACCTCTCCGAAGAAGTTGAGGAGCCTAAAGAGATAATACGGCGCGTCCACAAGTTCTGAGATGAAAGCGAAAAGCGCCAGCTGAAGAGGCGGTTGAAGCTTGAAGATCGGTATACTGACACGCAACGAGGAATCTTGGTGTTCAGCCCAGCTCAGAACCGCCATGGAACGCCGCAACATAGAGCCGATCAACATGAGGTTTCAGAGGATCGTAGCCCGGGTTGGAGCGGAGCCGACAGCTTCCTTCGGGGACATCGATGTACTCAGGGACTTAAGCGCCATAATCGTCCGCCCGATCGGGCGCGGCTCCCTCGAGGAGATAATCTTCCGCATGGATATGCTCCACAGGCTTGAGAGGCTCGGCCTCTTCATATTGAATCCGCCCTCCGCAATCGAAAGGTCGGTTGACAAGTTTTACACGTCAGCCCTCTTGGAGGAGGCGGGACTACCCGTTCCAAGAACAGTCGTGACTGAGAGCGCGGACGAGGCTCTGAAGGCCTTCCATGAGCTCGGAGGCGACATAGTGCTGAAGCCGATCTTCGGTTCCCGAGGGAGGGGGTCGACGAGAATCTCAGACGTTAACGTGGCCGAGAGAATCTTCAGGGCGGTAGACTTCCACCACCAAGTCCTCTACTTACAGGAGTTCATTCCCCACGGCTCCTCCGACTTAAGGGCTCTAGTTCTGGGGGGCAGAGTCTTAGCGTCCATGCGCAGGGTTTCCGACTCGTGGAAGACGAACGTCAGCCAAGGCGCGAAGCCCCTCCCAGTCAACCTAGACGAAGAAGTTGAGGAGATAGCCGTTAAGGCGGCTGAGGCTGTTGGATGCGAGTTAGCCGGGGTCGACATACTAGAAAGCGCAGGAGGGCCGGTAATAGTGGAGGTTAACAGCCAACCGGGGTGGAGGGGGCTCCAGTCCACCACAACCATAAACATCGCCGACGAGATCGTTAAGTATGTTCTCCACAGAATTAAGAGGTAACGTTTCCTTCCCCAATACGAGCGGAAACCCATAGTTCAACGTTTGAAAAACTCTTAAGGGTAGGGTTGAGACGGGTTGGAGAGGTCGGCGGTAATCTTGGCTGGAGGCTCCTCTAGCCGTTTCGGCCGGGAGAAGGCTCTGGTTAGGTTGGCCGGTAAACCCCTAATATGCCACGTCTTCGAGAAGGTAGCCGACATAGTCGACGAGGTGATCGTGGTTGCAAGTTCAGATGGGCAGAAGAAGCGGATAAAACGCCTCTCTCTAGGGAGCCGCGTCAAATTCGCTATCGACGATTACGCCTCACACAGCCCTCTAGTAGGGGCGTCGAGAGGCTTTGAGAACTCATCCGGCGAGTACACGTTGTTGCTCCCCTGCGACACGCCTTTCCTCTCAACGGAGATACTTCTTCTCTTAATGGAGTTATGCGTGAATAGGGACGCCGCTGTCCCTAGATGGCCCAACGATTACATCGAACCCTTACATGCCGTTTATCGAACCCGAGCCGCGCTTGCGGCTTCCAAGAAGGCCTTGAACGAAGGCCGCATGGACATGCGTTCTATGATAGGGAACCTCAAGAGGGTTCGTTACGTCTCAACAATTGTTCTGAGGGAGATCGATCCGGAGCTGAGAACTTTCTTCAACGTGAATACTCCAGCCGACCTCAAAACGGCTGAGCTTATACTCGAGAAAGAACAGCTAACCTTCACGTAAATGTTGATCAGCCCTAATAAAGAGCCTCGATTTACGGTTCCATACAAACAGCGGGCTTACAGCTAAACACGCAATTAATTTTAATAGGCGCTTAAGAATTTACTCTTGAGAGGTCTCCATTTATGGCTCCACGTAAATATTGGGGTGAGATCAAGGACCCCGTATACGGATACGTCTATATAACCGAGGATGAGCGGAAGATAATTGATTCTTACCCATTCCAGAGGCTGAGGCGTCTTAGGCAACTCTCCGGAGCCGAGTATGTCTATCCCGGAGCGAACCACACAAGGTTCGAGCACTCAGTCGGGGTTATGCACCTAGCCAAGCTCTTGACGGGTAACCCTCAGATCTCTGAGGCTCTCTCTGAAGATGAGGCTCAGATGGTTCGAGTAGCCGCCCTGTTGCATGATGTTGGACACGGCCCCTTCTCACATATCTTTGAACATCTCCTAGTCAAGTTTATGGACAAGACCCATGAGGATATGACGGTGTGGGTCGTCGAGAACTCTGAGCTGAGCGACGTGATCAGCGGGTTGGGGTACGAACCCAAAACCGTGAGTAGGTTAGCGGTTGGCTCCCTTAATAAGCCTGGTAAAGCCTTCCTGGACCAGATTATAAGTAGCGGCGTCGATGTTGACAAGCTCGACTTCATAGTCCGTGACACGCACCATACGGGGGCAAAGTACGGGTACGTGGACATCTTCCGCATAATCGAGACGATGGACCTGATAGGTGAGAACCTAGCCGTCGATATAGGCTCCCTCTCAGCTTTGGAGTCCTTCATGCTCGCTAGGATCGAGTCCTTCAAGAGCATATACTTCCACAGGGTTGGGAGAGCCGTCCAGATAATGTTGGCCACCGCCCTAGAGAAGGCTAAGGACGAACTCAACCTCGTAGAGTTCAACTCGGTTGACGACTATCTAGCCCTAGACGACTACACAGTATGGGGGATGCTCAAGGAATGTGAAGCTTCACGGGAGATCATAAAGAGGCTCGAGAGGCGTAAACTCATAAAATGCGCCTACGAGACTCCGCCCTTCTACATAAAGGAGAAGATAGTCTCAAGCATATTCAACGTTGAGGGGATAAGAACGGAGATAAGAGACCAGATAGCCGAGAAAGCCAAGGTGGACCCTGAACTCGTGATAATAGATGTCCCCACGCTGCCTTCGGTTCCATACCGCCACTCGATCCTCATGGAACCCATGGAGATACCGATCATCCAGAAGACGAGGGACGGACGGAAGATTCCCAGAAAACTGACCGAGGTCTCTCGAATCTTCGAGGTTCTAAGAGGGTTCATGAACATCCTCAGGGTCTACACGGAAGCGGAACACCTAAAACGGGTTCAGGAGGCGGCTGAGAGGCTCTTCGGGGACCTCCCCTCCACCATGAAAATCTCCTACTGAAAGGGGGCTGAAACTTGATCGTCGAGTTGAGGGGCCGTCCAGTAGTAGCCGGAAAGGCGCGGGGCGTGGCGCTCGTCTCTAAGCGGCCCCTCAGCTTTCTGGGAGGGGTCGACCCTGAATCAGGCGTGATCACTGAGAGAGGCCACGACGTTGAGGGGAGGAGCCTCAGGGGCGTCGTCTTCTGCTTTCCTCACGGCCACGGCTCAACGGTCGGCAGCTACGTGCTCTATTCCCTCGCCAAGAGAGGTTTAGGGCCGAGGGCGATCGTGAACGTGGAAGCCGACCCCGTCGTCGTCGTCGGCGCGGTGATAGCCGGAATCCCGATGGTTGACCAGATCGACATCAACCTGATAAAGGACGGCGCCCTAGTGGAGGTCGACGGGTCTGAGGGAACCGTCAAAATAATCATGGAGAAGCAGGGTTGAGATGTATCTGACAAAGGAAGAGGAGAGGATACTGGAAGGGGAGAAGGGCTGGGCCTACCAGACCGCCATGAAGGTTCTCGTTAAGCTTGGAGACCTCTTCGGAGCCACCCGCTTGATACCCGTGAAGTCCGCCCACATCTCAGGAGTCTCCTACAAGACTATAGGAGACGCGGCAACCGAGTTTCTGGAGGAGATCGTTAAGGCCGGAGGCGTAGTCCAAGTCAAGTCAACGATCAACCCAGCCGGCTTCGACCCCGAACACCTGAAAGAGATGCCGATCCCAGAGGAGTACAGAGCCAAACAGACACGCATACTCAACCTCTACAAGAGGATGAAGATAGAACCCGCACTCACCTGCACACCCTACTACATACAAAGGCCAGAAGCCGGCTCCCACCTAGCATGGGCCGAATCCTCAGCCGTCGTCTACGCCAACTCCGTCCTGAAAGCTTGGACGAACCGGGAAGGAGGACCAAGCGCCCTCGCATCGGCGCTCATAGGCAAGACACCCAACTACGGTATGCACAGAGCCGAGAACAGGCAGGCCGAGGTCTTAGTTAGGGTTGAACCGGAACTCAAAGGTGAAACGGAGTATGGGGCCCTAGGAATCTACGTTGGAAAAATCCTTGGAGGAAAGGTTCCGAACTTCATCGGGCTCCGCGGCCCAACGGAGAGTGAACTGAAACATCTCGGAGCGGCCCTGGCCTCAACGGGGATGACACCGATCTTCCATCACGGCGCGGGACATGAGGAGGGCCTCGAGGAGGTCACCGTTGAGGAGGCCGACCTGAAGGGGGTGGTGGAAGAACTCTCAACGGCCTCCGGGGAACCAGACATGGTCTTCATAGGCTGCCCCCACTGCTCTCTCGGAGAGATCGAGAGGATCGCGAGGCTGATGAGAGGGAGAAAACTCAAGGACGACATTAAACTCTGGGTGTGCACGTCGAGGTATGTTAGGGATAAAGCGCGGGTTCACGTTAAGGTTATCGAGGCCGCTGGCGGCCACGTAATATGCGATACGTGTGCTGTGGTCACGTGGCTGAGGGAGATCGGCGTCGAGAGGCTGATGACGAACTCGGCTAAGACTGCTTACTATGCGCCGGTCTTGAATAAGGTTGGGGTGGCGCTGGCTCCAACCTCCAAGTGCATCGATGCGGCCTGTAAGCCTTGAAGCGTCCACGTCCATGCCTGCTTCTTTTGAACAAACCATGAGACGAGGGAGACCAAAGTTAAAGACCAGCCTCGCCGCTTCCGGGTTGCAATAGATGTGGAGGATCAATCATCCTGTTTAAAGGAACCGTTAAGAAGGGAACCCACAAAATTTTTAGGTTCTCAGCCCGGAAGTATGGAGGAGCACCCACCATTTGGAGATGAGGAACCGCCATGGCCAAGAAGATAAAGATTATAACTGATGCCACAGGGGCGGTCGAGGCTGAGATCAGCTGGGAGAAGAACCCTAGAACCGCGGAGGCTATATGGAGGGCTCTTCCAATCGAGGCCCGCGCAGAGACCTGGGGAGACGAGATATACTTTCCCATACCCGTGAAGATGGGGGAAGAGAACCCTCAAGAAACCGTTGAGCTAGGAGACTTGGGTTACTGGCCTCCGGGAAACAGCTTCTGCATCTTCTTCGGGCCGACTCCAGTAAGTCGAGGCGATGAAATTAGGCCGGCCAGCCCGGTTAACGTCTTCGGAAGGGTCGCGGGGAACCCTAAAGTCTTCAAGAAGGTTAAGGACGGCGACCTAGTGAGGATCGAGAAGGCTGAGTGAACTTCGACGGCGCCTCAACCATCCCTGCCCGGCCGGAGCGGAGAATGATGAAAAGACACGGCAGGTGTAGAAGATGGAGGACAACCCTGAAGACTACGTGAAGAACCCTCTCTGGCCCATCTTGGTCGAGACCGTTCACGCCATGAGCATGTACCCCCATCATAAAGCCTACGTCTCCGAGAGGATTCTGCCAGAGGACCCTGAGATAACTCCGCGGGAGCTCTCGGCGAGGATGGGTATACCCTTCGGCGAGGCCTTAGTTATTCTCTTTGAAGTTCGGGAAGAGAGAACAAAAACCAGCTAGAGAATCTGAAATTTCTGGAATCTTTCAGTCTTCGACGACGTACCGGTATGAGATGTATACTCCAGCTGTTGGGCTCTTCCTCGTTATGCGCAGTATGTCGCCCGGCTTCGCTCCTATAACCCTTACCACGGGGTCTGAAGCTTTGATGTTGGGAATCTGGTATGGCTTTACTCTGTACTTCTTCAGCAGTTCCTCTTTCTCCTCGGGTGTGAGAATCTCATGTTTCGGGACGAGTGTGTGCTTAAATATGTTGAATGTTGGGAAGTTCCGCGGGATGAGCTCTATCCCATCCTTCTGAGCCTCGGACTTAGCCGAGACTGTGTATCTTCCATTCGTTATGATTATGCCTTTCTCGAGGGTTTCATCCTCATCTATCTTCTTCTTAAACCTGACTATCATGTCCTTGCCCACTGTGACTCCGCCTGAGATCGCCCATATCAGAATCTTCTCACCTTTCCCTTCAACGGTGAGGTAAGCCCCTCCCTTACACTCCTTCCTTTCTATGAGCTTATAGCCCCTAAGCTCCAAGAGAACCTTAAGCTTATTCTCCAAGACCTCGTTAAGGGTTGAACATACCATACTCGTCTCTCTCCTTCTGGAGAGCTTTGGAAAGGTAACCCATAAACTTTATGGCTTTGAAAAGATCGACAACTTATTGACGGCTCAACCCTTTTGAGTGAGGAAGAGAGCGAAATAGAGACTTGAAGTTGAAGTTCAAAATATGAATTTTTCATTTTTGTTCAAAGGCGTATAGATAATTCATACGAAATTCTTATTTTTGAATGGATGTTGAGGACTTAACCGATGAGGGATGCGGATTGAGGCCAGTTGACACCGCTATGATAGGTTTGTCGGCGGCCCTGTACGCGGTGGTCGGCATACTGACAAGCCTCGGGATAGTGAGTCCAGCTGTGGGCGTCGTCAGGTTCTGGCCGGCGGTCATCGTGCCAGCGGTCTTCGCCGTCCTCTTCGGGCCGTGGGTAGGCGGGATAGGAGCCGCCATAGGAATCTTCATAAGCGACATGGTCTTCCCGGGTCATGGGGTACCCCTCCTCAGCCTCACAGTCGGGGTTCCGGCTAACTTCCTAGGCTTCTTCCTTATAGGCTACATCTCCAATAAGAA
>LUCD01000022.1:0-5154 GCA_001593925.1 Candidatus Bathyarchaeota archaeon B26-1 | reverse complement strand
CTCCTAGGCTACTTGGCAGCTGAAGCCTTGATAGAAACTTATGTGGTCATTCTATTCGCCGGAATCTTCATCATGAGCTACGCTGTGATCTTGGTGGCGTGGTACAGGTTCAGGGAGTGGCTGAGCTACGAGGTTTCTTCTGTAATAGGGCTCGGTGTTGGGAGCGCTTGGATAGGCCTCGGATTGTGGGCTTACAGCCAGGTACTCCCGTTACCGCTCGCCGTCCAATGGGAGATGTACGCTCCCCTCTGGGCCGCCCTCTTATGGTTTGTGTGGACCTTCCTGACCGAGATACCTTTCTTAGTAACCATTGTTCCTCCAATGCTGAATGCCTGCTACAGGGCCTTCCCATCCCTCAGACCCCAACCGGAGAAGGCTCAGGGAGAACGGAGCTGATGAGAGCCTTCAAGGCTTTCAGTCCAGCCGGAATCTCGAGCTTCTTCCAGATATGCGACTCCGAGCCCGATGGAAGGCCCATAACAGACCCTGAACGCATAGGGTCGAGAGGAGGAGGATTCGCTCTTGAGAGAGGCGTATTGACTGAGGTTGAGGTTGAGGAGTCAAGGGACAAGGAAGTCGAGGTCTTCATAAATGGGAGGCCTGCGCCTGAGGCGGAGACCACCAAGAAAGTTGTCGAGATGTTGCTCGGGATGGCCGGCCGCCGTTACACGGTGAAGGTTAAACATAGGATCGATGTTCCAGTTGGGGCCGGGTTCGGGACGAGCGCGGCGGGCGCGTTGGGGACGGCTATGGCTCTGAGCAGGGCGTTGGGGATAAGCCTAACATTCAACCAGATCGGGAGGTTGGCGCATATAGCCGAGGTGGAATGTCGAACGGGGCTTGGAACGGTCACGGGCCTACTCTTCGGGGGATGCGTTCTGGTTAAGAAGCCCGGCGCGCCGAACTCGGGCTCCGTAGACCGCATACCTGTTCCTCCGGACTATTACATTGTCGCCGGGGTTTTCCGGCCTAGATTGACGAGCGATTTCCTCGAGAAGGTTGACAGGGAGACCATCAACAGGATGGGAGCTGAGACCCTCAAAAGAATCTTGGAGGAGCCCTCCCTAGAGAATTTCATGAGACGGAGCAGGGAGTTCGCTGAGAAGGCGGGCTTAGTCACCGAACGGGTGGCGAGGCTTATGGACGCTTCTCAACGCGCCGGGGCCGTAGGGGCCGCGGAGAACATGCTTGGAGAGGCTGTCCACGCCCTCGTTCCACGTGACCGCCTAGAACGGGTTTTGGAAGCCTTCAGTGAAGTCCTCCCCAAGGAGAAGATAATCGTGTCGAGGATTGAGAATCAATCTGTAAGGCTTGTGGGGTGATCTTAGCCATGGCCGTCTTCAAGCTCGTAGCCGTCGGAGGAACATTCGATGAACTCCACAAGGGGCATAGGGCCCTCCTCATGAAGGCCTTCGAGGTTGGGGAACGTGTCTTGATAGGTCTGTGCACCGACAGGTTCGCTAGGCTTCTACGGAAGAACCACCCCGTCGCGCCCTACGATGAAAGGCTTGAGGAACTCCGAAGACTGCTGGAGGACCACAATCTCCTAGGCAGGGCTGAGATATTCCCTCTAGAGGACCCTTACGGCCCAACCGTGTCCAGCAACGAGATTCAGGCGATCGTTGTCAGTAAGGAGACCGAGCCTCGGGCCCACGAGATAAACAGGATTAGGGAATCTAAGGGTCTGAAGCCCTTGGAGATTCTGGTGATCGATATGGTTCCGGCGGAGGACATGGTTCCAATATCGACGACTAGGATTTATAGGGGTGAGATCGATAGGGAGGGACGCCTCTTAAGGCTGGTTACGTCCCGGAGACCGTGAAGGATCGGCTCCATGACAGTTTTAAGGGAGAACCCCATCCCTAATATTGAGAGAGGGCTAAAGTGGTTCTTATGGGGAGAACGGGCTTCGCGGAGCTCCCACTCCACTCGGGTAAGGCTCCTCAGTGGCTAGTTAAGCGCATGATAAGGCTTGCTAGGGAGATTTCCACGATAATCATCGATGAGTATGGGCGTGGAGTCTTCCTGCAGAGGCTCTCCGACCCGTACTGGTTCCAAGCCTTCGGCTGTGTTCTTGGCTATGATTGGCACTCGTCCGGCGTGACGACCGTTGTCACCGGCGTTCTGAAGAGCGCCCTCAACCCGGAGGAGCATGGTGTAGCCGTCTGCGGGGGGAAGGGTAAGGCGTCGATGCGGACCCCAGAAGAGATAGTTGAGGTTGGAGAGAAGTTCAACCTCTCAACCGGGACTATAGAGCGGATGAAGTACTCGAGCCGCCTAAGCGCCAAGGTTGACAACGTGGCCATCCAAGCGGGCTACCCCCTCTATCACCACGCCTTCTTCATGACTGAGGATGGGAAATGGGCTGTTATACAGCAGGGTATGAGCCTTAGAGATCGGACCGCGCGGAGGTACCACTGGCTCTCCGACGCCGTTAGGAGCTTCGTCGTTGAACCCCATAACGCCATAGTTGGAGACGCAAAAAGGGAGATAGCCTTAGACATGACGGCTCGGGAGAGTGGTGGATGCCGCGAGAGGTCGGTTGACGTTGCTAAGGAAGACCCGCGTAGGGTCGCTAGGATGTTGAAATCGATCCGCCCGTCTTACCAAAGGTCTCTGAAGGAGTGGATTAAGTGCGGTAGCCTACATGACGCCGGCGGATACGTTGCGGAGTTCCTCTCCATGCCCTTAACCGTCAACTGGAAAGCCTTGAAGAAGGTGTACGAGTTTCAGCCTCGAGACTACGAGGAGCTGCTCGGAATCCGCGGGGTCGGCCCGGCGACCGTTAGGGGCCTCGCATTGATCTCCGAGATAATATACGGCGAGAAGCCTAGCTGGAGGGACCCGGTTAAGTACTCGTTCGCGTTCGGGGGTAAGGACGGGGTTCCATTCCCGGTCGATAGGAGGTCCATGGACGAGTCGATCCGGATTCTTCGGGACGCCATAGAGCAAGCTAGGATAGGTGACAGGGAGAGGCTGAGGTCTCTCAAGAGGCTTAGGAGACTCATACCGGAGGGCGAGTTTTAGGTTATGAAGTTTGTTAGGCCGGCCTCTTTGGCTAACTCGATGGCCCTGTCGATCTCGCTTGGGATGAGCCTCCTCTGCAGTTCAGGTATTCTGTGAGCCCTCCACTCCGGCCTATACTGGAACATGACGTTCGTCCTGGTTTCTTTGCCGAGGTTCTCCGCTATCCAGTTCAGAATCGTCTTGACGCAGCATTCGAGGTGCCTCGGCAGAACCAAGACCCTTACGATCAATTCGCCGTACTTTTTTCCATACAAGTGGTTTCGGGTGCAAGCCTCCCAGTAACCGGGGGCGTCCGAGATTCTGACCGCGCACTCGTCGGAGCCGTACTTGAAGTCTAGGAGGTACACGTCGGCGAAGCCGGCTAAGAGTTTAGCCGTCTCCTCGCTGTAATAGGAGTTCGAGTTCCAGACTACCGGAACGTTCACCTCGACGTGCTTGAAGGTTAAAAGCCACCTTTGAAGCCAGGGGGTGGGCTCCCCTCCGACGAGGTTGACGTTTCTGCACCCGCTCCTCCTAAGCCTCTCAACGGCTCCGGCCAGCTCTTTAGGGGTGAATGGGTCGCCGCTCTCGTACCACTGGGAGATCGACCAGTTCTGGCAGTGGAGGCAACGCATCGTGCAACCCATCGTGAAGATGGTCCCTGAGGGAACGAGCTCCGGCTCTTCACCCATATGCTCAAAGATCGAGGAGACCATGGCTTCGAGCCCGCATCCGCAGTATCCCCGTTCGCCTTTGAGACGGTTAACTCCGCACCTCCTGACGCAGAAATGGCACCTCTCCAAGATGCGGGTCGCTATAGCTATCTTCAAGTCGAGGTACGAACGTTCAGGTTCGCCTAGATCGTCTAGGGTGAGCTTACGCGCGTCGATCTCTCCTTGGATTTTATAGAACTCCTCCGTCAACTTGTCGTGGGTTCTCCACAGCTCTGGGAGGGGGTCTTCTTGGCTGAAGTCCGCCTCGATCCTCTTCGCAATCATGAACTTCGCTGGCTTATCGTCTGTCATGACGGAGAAGTATCTGGCCAAGCTCGCCCTAGCCCCTTTGTCCTTCAGAACGGCTACTGCATCAGGTCTAAGGAGGCGCCACATCTGAGCCCTACCAAGAGAGATATGGTGAGAGTATTATTTATACTCAGCAACTTGGGGACATCAGAGTTGGCGGTTCCACAACCTGACTACTCCGTCTCTGTATATGGGAGCCACCTCATACCGGTTGAGTTGAGAGCAGAACTCAACGTCCTCTTCGAGGCCTATCTTCACTAGGTACTGGGCGTGCTCACCTCTCTGGAGGGTGCCAAGCAGGTCTTCTTTCGCCGTCTGATACGCTAGGTTTGCGGCTTTGGCCCCGTCTGAGAGCGTGGTATCGCCCGCCACCTTGAGTTCCTCAGCTATGGCTCCCGCGCAGATGAAGTCTTCTAGGGAGAACCTTCCCCTCTTGCCGGCTGTGAGCAAGGTTATGTCGAGGCCTTCTTTCACGGCGAGCTGTAGGGCTTTTCGGGCGGCGGACCTAGCGTTCAGGAATGCCCCGACAAGAACCCATCTGGCCCCTTCGGAGCGCCTCAGAGCCTTCGTCCCGCTCGTCGTCGTCAGGACTATCTCTCTGCCCTCAACCTTCTCCCTCGTGAACTCGAGGGGTGAATTCCCCATGTCGAAGCCTCGCGGTTTTAGGCCCCTCCTCTCGCCCGCCAGCAGGTATTCCGGGTTCATCTCCCGCATTTTCTCGGCTTCCCTTACGGTTTCAACCGGGATAACGGCTTTAGCCCCGTTCGTTAGGGCAGTTATTATTGTGGAGGAGCACCTCAAGACGTCGATGGCTACGATCACGTCTCCGCGGCGGACAGCTCTTGGGGCGGTCTCGGCTTTAAGTTCGAGGTTAACCCTTATCTCCAAGGCTTCAGCCGCCTCCCCTCTCCCATCTGGGCAACTGAAAGATTTAACTTGCGGTCTAAACGCTTGCTGGGCGAGGCGAAGCCAAGAACATACTGCAGAGCCCCCCAATAAAGGATGAGATTAAGACAGAGCGTCTACCTAGCAACCCATAGGTATATTAGGGGCCGCCGGGGAGGTTGACTTGGCTGTGAGAAGGTAGATGAAAGGTGGAGTTTAGGGAAGGAGAACGGCTAGTTCT
>LUCD01000021.1:382-13153 GCA_001593925.1 Candidatus Bathyarchaeota archaeon B26-1 | reverse complement strand
CTCTATGAACCCGGCTGAGAGAGACTGGTCGAAGGTCGTCTTGATGTCGTACGTAGCCAGATTGAGATCGTAGAGCGAGAGCGGCGAAGAACGGCCGACAATCCTCAACCCACCCTTATATAA
This sequence comes from Candidatus Bathyarchaeota archaeon B26-1, assembly GCA_001593925.1. Classification (GTDB taxonomy): domain Archaea; phylum Thermoproteota; class Bathyarchaeia; order Bathyarchaeales; family B26-1; genus B26-1. Next base: position 13,030 of record LUCD01000021.1, on the reverse strand, counting down.
CTTAACCTTAACATCGCCGCAGACACGTTCCTGGGTCTTGTCGATGAAGGCGTCTAGGGCTTCTCTCAGAGGGTCCGACCAGAGGCCCACGTAGACTAGGAAAGCCCACTCGGCATCGACGTGCTGTTTGAAGAGGAGCTCGTGGCGCGTCAAGACGAGTTTCTCGAGGTCCCTGTGGGCATCGATCAGTATTGTGGCCGCCGGGCACTCGTAGACTTCACGGGACTTTATCCCTACAAGCCTGTCCTCGATGTGGTCGATCCTCCCGATGCCGTTTCTGCAGCCGGCTTCGTTAACCTCCTCTATTAGGCTTACGGGGTCTATCTCTTCCCCGTTCAAGGCGACGGGGACTCCGCATTCAAACCTTATCTCCAAGTATTCCGGGGTGTCAGGGGCCTTCTCTGGGGGAACCGTCCACTCATAGGCATCTTCGGGCGGTTCCTCCTCCGGATGCTCCAAGACTCCGCACTCGATCGATCTTCCCCAGAGGTTCTGATCCACACTGTACGGCTTGTCCACGTCCACGGGGATCGGTATCCCGTTGGCTTTGGCGAACTCGATCTCGGCGTCCCTTGTCATCCCCCACTCCCTCACAGGCGCGATCACCTTAAGGTTTGGGGCTAGAGCCTTAACTGAGACCTCTATGCGAACTTGGTCGTTTCCTTTCCCGGTGCATCCGTGAGCGACCGCTTGGGCTCCCTCCTTCAGCGCCACCTCGACGAGTTTCGAAGCTATCAGTGGACGGGAAAGAGCCGTGCTTACTGGATATTTCCCTTCGTAGAGGGCGTTGGCCTTGATGGCTGGGAAGACGTAGTCCTTGACGAACTCTTCCCGGGCGTCTATTGAGTAATGCTTCACCGCTCCTAGGTTTAGGGCCTTCTCCTCTATCGCCTTTAGGTCCTCCTTCTGTCCAACGTCGAGCGTAACCGTTATGACCTCGGCGTTGTATTTCTGCTGTATCCATTTGAGTAGGACCGATGTGTCGAGGCCCCCCGAGTACGCTAGGACTATCTTCTCCATGAAGAGTGCACCAACCATGATGTGGGTGGGGAAACTTTATATATTCTTTTTGGTCAAAAATGTTCAAAAACTAAATTGAGGTGGACAAAATTGGCCAAAACATCCGGGACCTCCATATCCAAGATCGTTAAAGCCATCATAGACGAGGAGCCCGCGGTTCAAGACGCTCTGGAGAGAGGCTACGCAAACATAAGCGCCGTCGCCAGGATGCTGAAACCGAGCGTGGAGAAAACTCTAAAGAGGAAGGTTACGCTTGAGGCTCTCATAACATCCGTTAAGAGGGTTAAGTTCGACTACAAACCCAGCCGAGAATACCTGAAGATAATAGCGGGTAGCGTCATAAGTCTAAGAACGGACGTGGCAAAGGTCTCTTTGGAGAGAACCCGAAGAACCCTCGAGACGACGAGGAGGATCCTAGCCGGCCTCACCGGGGCTTTCCTACAGGTTCTGGAAGGGATCACCGCGATCACCCTAATAATGGACGACGGCGTCTTTGATAGGGTATGCTCCATGTTCAAGAGAGAGGACATACTCGACGAGAAGAGGAACCTTGCGGCCATAATAGTTCAGAGCCCGCATGAGATCGTTGAGACTCCGGGCTGTGTCGTCGCCTTCTACAACCCTATCTCGAGAGCCCAGATAAACATCGAGGAGGCTGTTAGCTGTTACACAGAGACGATAATCCTGCTCCGAACGGAGGACGCTGGTAGAGCCCTCTCGATACTGACGGGTTTGATAACTAGGGCTAGGGAGGCTCTTAAGGGAGAGAGGCGAGGTTAGATCAGCCCTTGCTCTTCCAGTTCTCTCCTCAAGAGTTTGAGGTCGCCCTCGAGATACTTTCTAAGTCTAACGTTATAAAGCGCCGCCGCCGGATGGAACGTTGGAAGTATATGGACCTCCCTATCCCAGAAGACAGCTCTGTAAATCCTCCCCCTAGCAGCTGTTATTCCGCTTATCGTGTACCCTGCTTTGGATAGAATGTACCTAGCTGAGTGTCTCCCGAGAGTGACTATGATCTTAGGCCTTATCACCTCAAGCTGCCTGTCTAGGAAGGGCGTGCACGCCTTGACCTCCTCAGGTCTCGGGTCCCTGTTCCCGGGAGGCCTACACTTCAGTATGTTCGTTATGTAAATGTCCTTTCTCGAGAGACCTACGCTAAGGAGGGTTTCATCCAGAAGCCTACCGGCCGCCCCCACGAAGGGGCGACCCTTCAGGTCTTCCCAGTACCCCGGAGCCTCTCCAACAAAGACCGCTAGAGGCTCTAGGCTCCCCTCGCCGGGAACAGCGTTCCGGCGTCCCCTCCAGAGGCCGCACCTGCGACACCTCAGTATCTCCTCGACGATCTGCCTCATAGCCTCGACCCTAGACTCTTCGGGCATAGGACTCAACCTAACCCCCTTATAGGGTTATATAGTTCTTCGTTAAAAGTATGGGTGGTGATCAGGAGGCTAGAGGTTATGGCTGTCTTGGCTACAGTCAAGGTGACAAAAGACTTCAGAATAACCATACCGAAGGAGGTTCGGCAATTCCTCAACCTTGAGGTGGGACGTACGCTCGTCTTCTTCACGATTGAGGGGAGGAAGGGCTCGGTCTGCATGAGAAAGGCCTAACTAAGTTCTGCACCAAGAAGGCGGAAATGCTCCTGCTCATCTAGTCTTCACGCCATTTTTTGGGTTATCTCCTCAACGGCCGAGATGAGGCGTTCAGCCTCCTCCAAAGTGTTGTATAGGTATGTGGACGCCCTGACAGTTCCCGGTCTGCGGATCAGCTCCTTCATTAGAGGGAGGGCGCAGTGGTGCCCAGACCTCACAATTATCCTAGATAAGGCATCCAAGGCTAAGGCGACATCATGGTGGTTCAGTCCCTCCACGTTGAAGGATGTTATGCCCACCCTATACTTGGGTTCAGGCCCGTAGACCTCCACCTTCGGAATCTCCCTTAGCCCTTCATACATCCTCTCCGTCAGTTTGGCCTCATGCCTCTCGATGTTCTCCATACCTATCCTCTCTAGATAATCCACGGCGGCCCCAAACCCTATGACGTCGGCTATGGCCGGGGTTCCCGCCTCGAACCGGGAGACATTCTCGCTGAGCTCATAAAAATCTAAGCCGACATCGGCTATGGTTCCGCCCCCAATGCAGAGAGGCTTAACCTCGTCGAGGAGTTCCTCTCTTATGTAGAGGGCTCCCGAACCTGTTGGAGCACACATCTTGTGGCCTGAGAACGCTAGGAAGTCGCAGTTAAGCCTCTGCACGTCAACCCTAATGTGGGGGACTGATTGAGCCCCGTCAACTAGGAAGAACGCTCCATGCTCATGTGCTATGTCGGCTATCTCCTTAACCGGCATAAGCAGGCCTAGAACGTTGGAGATGTGGGTTACGGCGACGAGTTTCGTCCTGTCGTCTATGGCTTTCTCGAAGTCCGACACTTCGAAGAGGCCGTCCTCAAGGGGTTTAGACGGCTTAACTACGTCCACGTCGACGCCGTATCGATCTCTAACCCTAAGCCAGACTATGAAGTTTGAGTGGTGCTCGATGAGTGAGGTCACTATCTTTTCTCCCCTCCTCCAGTTCAGGCCGTTGGCTATGATGTTTATTCCTTCAGTCGCGTTCCGGGTCATCACAACCTCGAAGGGAGCCGAGGCGTTTATGAACTTCGCAACCTTCCTCCGGGATGACTCGTACTCCTCGCTCGCCCTTTGAGAAAGACAGTGAACCCCCCTTGCGATGTTGGCTCTATACTCACGGTAGAACTCAAGCATCTTCTCCAGGACGGGTTCAGGTGTTAGGCTACTCGCCGCGTTGTCCAGATAGATTATACCACGTCTTAAGATGGGGAAGTCCTGTCGAACCCTACCGACATCCAACATCAAACACACCACATAGAAAGATATGTCAGAACATATAAATCAACAGCAAACCTCGAGTATGGGTAACCGTGAGGTTCCTAGCGGTTATGGTCTAGGGTTGACCGACTCAGCCAAGAATCTCGCGGAGATGGACCTTCATGGGACCGAACTTGCCGCCGTAATTACCCGCCGATATCCTGACGACCCCGGGAACTTCAGCTGCGGCCTTGATCCCCACGGCCATAGCGTCCTTAACATACTCGAGTTCAAGCCCGTTTATGATTATCTCGTATACGCTGTTCACTCCTTCTGGCACCTGCGACTCTGGCACGATCCCCCTGAGACTAGGGCAGTAGGGATGGTTCGTCGATGCTGGCAGCTTATACTTTAGGGAGCCCACCTTGGAGCCTGACCTGCAGATTCCGCCCGGGAAGGGCATGATCACCCCTTTGACGTTCTTCCGGATAGCTTCTACGGCGTCTTCAGCGGCTTGGAGGCCAGACTTCGAGTCCTTGGCTAGGATGAGGAAGTTTCCTCCGGCGACGGCCTTCTTGGCTCCGAAGGTGTCCTCCACTATGAACTCTCCCTCCATGACCGGTATGCGCCAAACCCTTCTCCCAGCGACCTCGTCTCTCTTCTGGAAGCCGTCTCCGAAGAGGCGGAGGCTCCTGCCAACCTTGAGTCTCCTCTTCGCGTCCGGCAGGGCGTCGAAGGCGGAAGTGGTTGGGCAGGTCATGACGCACTGACCTATCCTCGCGATCATCTGCCTCTTCAACTCGGTTCTCGTTGTGTTGTATATCTGTATGAGAACTCCCGTTCTCCCGTCCGGCGTCTCCCTTGGACTAACGGTTCCCTCGATCCCGGCCTCGGCCGGCGAACCTATTATGGAGGATGCGAAGCCAGTCGCAACTCTAGCCGCAGTTAATGCCCACCTCTCATTCTCAGCCGTTATTAGGACCCTGCCAGCCCACATCGTGAAGAGCTCAGCAAACGTATCTTCTATCTCAACGCCCTTGTAACGTAACATGCCGAATACCCTTCCTATGCTTATCCCCATATAGACTTAAATCTTTGATGTTTAAGATGCTGGTGTCAACCCGGCCCGTAAAGTATGAGAAGGAAGGCGTAGCCCAGCCAAACTTAATGGGTTCCCTCCTTCTATGTTTTGGAGGCCGGAAATTCGTGGCCTCCAGCAACCTGAAGTTGAACATTTTATATACCAGAAACGCCAGTAAAGATATTGGAGTCTAAGGGTTTCCTCAGACTTGGAGAGTCCCAAAGGTTATGGTGGAACTCGAGAAGATAGAGTATAAACCGATCTCAGTTAGGGACTTGCTCATCGAGATGAAGAACCTCTCAGAGCTTATGCTTGACCTAGCCTACTCCGCGGCACTCTTCAACAGCCACGAGCTCGCAGAGGAGGTTCTCTCCCTAGAGAGACATATAGACCTGCTCGCTTACCTCCTCAACATGAACTTGATGATGGCCGCGAGGGACGTGGAGGGCGCTGAGGCCCTCCTAGGAGTCTCGAGGGTTTCCTCCTCAGCCGACAAGATATCGGACGCGGCGGCCGACATAGCCACCATAGTTCTGCGGGGGATAGGAATCCACCCGATCGTCCGTGAGGCCTTCGAGAGGGTTGAGGAACGTTTGGCTAGGGTCGAGGTCGAGACCGGTTCCCAGCTGGCTGGGAAGAACATAGGGAGCCTCGAGTTGGGAATCGATGTCATAGCGTTGCGGAGAGGCCGCAGGTGGATCATAGACCCCTCCGAGGACGAGGTTATCCGCGTAGGCGACGTGCTCATAGCTAGGGGGGCGCAGTCCGGGATAGAGGAGCTGAGCGGGTTGAAGGGTAAACGCTACAAGGTCCAGAAACGCTTTGAGGGGATAGTTGAGGACCTTGTCAAGCTGAAGGACACTTCGGAGCTTATGCTCGACCTGGCTTACTCCTCCCTACTATTGAACAGCCGTGAACTAGCGGATGAGGTTCAAGCCTTGGAGGAGTACATGGACAACCTCCATACGGAGTTCGAGTTGAGAACGCTCTCGAGCGGCTTCAAACCTGAGGAGTCTAAGGACTTCTTGGGGTTGATAAGGCTGGGCGTGGCCACCGAGGAGATAGCCGACGCGGCGGCCGAGATGGCTGACATAGTCCTGAGAGAGGTTGAACCCCACCCAGTCCTCAAGATGGCCATCAAAGAGGCTGAGGAGACCGTTACGTCGGCCGTCGTCTCCGAGGACTCTCCCGTTAAGGGGAAGACTTTGAGGGAGGCGAGAATCCCAGACGAGACCGGCATGTGGATACTCGTCATCAAACGTAAAGGCAAGTGGATACGTCCCAGACCAGACGCTCGGATAGAGGCTGGAGACGTCCTCATCGCGTCTGGCTACGCCGAAGGGGAAGAAGACTTCAAGAGGATAGTCTCCGGGAAAGACTGACGAAGACGAATAGGACGGCTTAACGATAAGGCTAAATACTTCTGAAGACAAGCCATCTTCTCTCAGTAGGGTCACGTTTTGTGACGTGGTGGATGCTGGTCTATGGGCAGGTTGAAGGTCTCCCTCCTGACGGGAAGAACCGTTAACCAAGGAAAGTGGAAGGAGCTCGGCAAGTTCTCGAGAGAGTATATGGAGAGTGTCGCCGTGTGCCAGATGGACCCGCAAGACATGAAGGAGCTCGGCTTGAAGGAAGGCCGGAACGTAAGGGTTACGACTAGGTTCGGCTACATAGTCGTGAAGGCGGAGAAATCCAAGAGAGGGCCCCACCCCGGAACGGTCTTCATCCCTTACGGGCCGTGGGCGAACATCGTAGTCAACCCGGAGACGGACGGGACGGGTATGCCCTCGCTGAAGGGGATAGAAGCCACGGTTGAGCCGACTGAAGAGCCGGTTATGAGCCTAGAGGAGATACTCACCCGGCATTATGGTAATGAACGGTTAAGAGGGGAGAGAAGGGATGCGTAGGGTTTCGGCGGTCGTCTGTCCAGTCTGCGGATGCTGTTGCGACGATCTAGAAGTCATAGTCGATGACAACGCCATCGTGGACGTTATGAACGCCTGCGCTTTGGGAGCCTCGAAGTTCCTGAACTACAACAAGCATAGGCAGAGGAAGCCTATGGTCAGGAGGGGCGGGAGGCTCGTTGAGGCGTCATTAGAGGAGGCCGTTAGGAGAAGCGCGGAGATACTCGTTGAGGCTTCATACCCCATCCTCTACGGTTGGAGCTCGACGAGCTGCGAGGCCATTGAGGTCGGCTTAGAACTGGCCGAGGAGGTTGGAGGAGTAATCGATAACACCTCAACGATCTGCCATGGACCCTCAATTCTAGCCGTCCAAGATGTAGGCATCTCGGGATGCACCCTGGGACAGATAAGGCATCGAGCTGACCTCATTATATACTGGGGGTGCAACCCTTGGAGTGCCCATCCCCGCCACATGGAGAGGTATACGGCCTTAACGGAGGGCAGATTCCAGAGAAGTCTCTGGAGACGCCTCATACTACGCCTCCACGCAGACTCCATGAGGAAGAAGATGCTCAGGGCGGCCGAGCTATCGTTGATAAAGAGGATTCTAGAGAGGATTAAAACCCGAAGGGTCAGGGAGGCCCCCTACACCCTCTGGGAGAAGGAACGGAAAGTCGTGGTCATCGACATCCGGAGAACGAGGACAGCCGACCTAGCAGACCATTTCATCCAGGTCAAACCAGGTAAAGACTACGAGGTGTTGCAGGCCTTAAGGGCTCTCATAAGGGATGAGGAGCTCGACGTAGACGAGGTTGGAGGAGTCCCGGTCGAGACCTTGGAGGAGCTGGCCGACCTCATGATCGGATGTAGACTGGGAATAATATTCTTCGGTTTAGGCCTAACCATGAGTGAGGGAAAACTCCGCAACGTCGACGCCGCGATCTCCCTAACGAGGGACCTAAACCGTTACACGAAGTTCCTCATCATGCCGATGCGTGGACACTTCAACGTGACAGGGGCGAACGTAGTCTTCACGTGGCAGACCGGATACCCATACGCAGTCGACTTCTCGCAGGGCTATCCGCGGTACAACCCGGGTGAGACGTCGGTTGTGGATATACTTCTCCGCGGAGACTCCGACGCGGCGCTCGTCATAGCGTCCGACCCGGTTGCAACCTTCCCGAAAGCGGCCGTCGAGAACCTCGTCAAGAACCCGCTGATAGTCATCACTCCCGACGTGACCCCGACGTCTCTGGTGGCGGACGTTGTTCTCCCATCCACCTTCGTGGGAATCGAGACCTCTGGAACGACTTACCGCATGGACCATGTTCCCCTCCCGTTGAAAAAGGTTGTTGAGCCTCCGGAGGGATGCATCCCAGACGAGGAACTCCTAAAGATGATCCTACGGGAAGTCAGAGCCATAAAGAAGGAGGCGACTCTTTCAACCGTCCATGTGGAGGCGTGAGCTCCTTTAAGCCTTCCCCCTTTTACGGTTTGTTTAAGGCTTTCTCCTCCCCTCGCTTTCGATTGTCTCTAATACCTTGCTGATCCATTCCTTCTGGATGGTTATCTCTTCTGGAACGAACCTCTTGAAGAGTTTGAGTATCTCGATGCTTCTCCTCACACTCGGCGTGATGTCCCCTGTGGATATGTACCTCGAGACCTCCGCGGGCGGCACCTTCAGGGTTCGGGCTATCTCGATCCCCCTCATGGACCTCGCTGTGTTCCTCAGGGTCTCCAAAGCTAGGAGCCTTAGTTTCAGCCGTTCCTCAGAAGTGAGCCTCATCTCTAAACATAACCTTCCGACAGGTATTTTTTAACGGTTTCTCTAAGACTGTTCCGGGCTCTCTCCAGAGACTTCCTCTTCAGAAGCCAGGCCTCCATAAAGGCCTTCAACACTGTGGACCTCTCCTTCAGCATACGTTCGGTCTCCGCCGGGTTCGGGCTTCCGATGGACCTGCGGTTCAGGAGGGACTCTTCAGGGTTGACTGCCCCCCTAACGAGGTTCTCATCCACGGTGACTCGTCTACCGAGAACCTTCTCCGCGACTCTCTCGACATCCTCCGGCTTCAGGCAGGAGATTCTCTCCCCGGAGGAGGCCATCTCGCGGACAAGGTTGCCGACCACCATGTGCGCCTCCCTGAAGGAGAGACCCAGCTCAACGGTTAGACGTTCCGCCAAGTCTAGAGCCAAGGTGTATCCCTCCTCAACCATAACCCTCATACGCTTCTCGTTAACGTCCATGCTCTCTATAGCTCCAGCCAGTATCTCCAAAGAGTCCTTCACCGCGTCTATGCCGGCCCAGAGATGATGCTTCACCTCTTGGAGGTCACGGTTGTACCCCGTGGTTAAACCCTTCACTATATTTAGAACACCGTTTAGGGCGCCGAAGACCCTGCCAACTCTCCCCCGGACGAGTTCAAGGGTGCACGGGTTCTTCTTCTGGGGCATGATGCTGGATGTGGACGAGTACTCGTCTGCGAGCTCTATGAAGCCGAACTCGGAGCTAGACCACAGGATGAGGTCCTCGGCGATCCTGCTTAGGGTGGACATCAAGTTCGCCAAGATGCTGAGAGACTCTATCTCAACGTCCTTACTGCTGACGGCGTCGATCGTGTTCTCCACGACCCCGTCGAACCCCAAGAGAGAGGCCGTCCGCACCCTGTCAATGGGGATGCTAGTTCCACCTATAGGCCCAGCTCCTAAAGGGCTGAGGTTCACTCTACGGTAACAGGAGTCCAGCCTCTCGAGGTCCCGGAGCAAAATGTCCACGTAGGCGAGAAGATAATGGCCTAAAGTTCCTACTTGAGCATGCTGTGTGTGGGTGTAAAGGGGCATAAGGGTTCCCTTATGTTCCTCCGCTTTCTTCAGGAGTGAGTGTGTTAAGTGAAGGATTCCCTCCCCGACCTCGATCAGCGCCCACCGGAGAACCATCCGGATGTCAAGTGCAACCTGGTCGTTTCTGGACCTGCCTGTATGGAGTTTACCTCCAGCCTCGATGCCCACGTCTCGAATCACGTAGGTCTCGATGAACTCGTGGACATCCTCGTATTCTGGCTCGATCTTGACTTTCCCGGACTCGTATTCTCTCTTGAGCTTCTCCAGGGAGGAGAGTATCCTGATCAAGTCCTTTCTGGAGAGAACCTGTTGTTCGTACAACATGATGTTGTGGGCTTCCGTCCCCTCTATGTCAGCCTCAAATATTCTGTAATCATCCTCTATGGAGGATAAGAACTTCACGATCTTCTTGTTTGGGGCCTTCCCCAACCGGGCACGGTAGATACCCTTACCCATTCAAGATGCTCCTCCCAACAATAATTGCGGGTAAATGCATATAATAATGAGGGTTCTGAAGTAATAATACTCTTTCCCTCCACAAATTTTGTGTAAAGGAGAGTTCAACTCCACGCTTGACAAACTTCTCAGCGAATTTTAGACTTTAAGGTTCATCAAGGCATGTGGGGAGCCTCAAAGGCGTAACATCCTTGGGAAGGGGCCAATCTTAAATAATTTGCACTTGTTTTAATTTATGAGGGAAGTGAACGTCTGTGGTGCTCTTCCGTTCATCCTTCAAGATAATGGGTCGAAAGGAGAGGAAAGTTCTCCAACTCCTCGATGAGCATTTAGAGGCGGTCATGGAAGCCGTGAACAATTTAAAGTCTCTAATCTCGATGCTTGTCGAGGGGAATCCTCAAATCTTGACCTCCACGGTCATCGAGGAGAACGTCGAGATGATCTCGATCTACGAGTCGTCCGCGGACGATATATACCTGCAGTCCCTAATCGCCCTTTGTGAAGGAGCCTTCTTCTCCGGCCTCCGCGAGGACTTCATGAGGCTCTTCGAGAACATAGATGACATCGCCGACTTCTCTAAGGATTCGTCCCAGATCATAGCTAGGAGTAGACTGGATTCCTCATCCCTCAAGATGCTCTGTGAGGAGCCGGAGGCCTCCCTAAGCCTCTACATGGAGAAGATCGTAGGCTCGGTGAGAACCTTGAGGGAGGCCGTTAACGAGCTGGAGAGAGATGTAGACCAAGTGATCAAGAAGTCTATCGAGGTTAAGGCCTTTGAGGAGGAGGCTGACGACATAAAGTCGAAGCTCCTAGAGACCGTTTACTCCAAAAGGGAGGAACTGGACGTTCTAACCCTGCTCGAGTTGAAGGAGCTCATCCTCACACTCGACGAGATAGCCGACGCTGCGGAGAGGTCTTCAGAGACCCTCCTTATAATAGTGACGAAGGCAAGGGCTTAGATGTTCTTCGAGGCTCTAACACTCTCGCTTGGCATCCTCGTCTGCCTCGTTCTAGGGGCCAACAACGCTTCCGCCTGTTTCGGAACAAGCGTTGGAGCAGGCTTCACCAAACATTCTGAGGCGGCGGGTCTAGCAGTCTTGGGGGTTCTGTTGGGGGTCACCCTAGAGGGAACAAAACTCTCCAGAACGATCTCCGGAGGGGTCCTCACGGAGGCTTTTCCAAGCTTAGAACCGATCTTAGTGATGATGGTCACGATCGTGGTTTTGATGACGGCAGCTACATTCTTTAATTTGCCTCTTTCACTCTCTGAGGGCTTCGTTGGGTCGGCCATCGGTGTCGGCCTCGGCGTCGGAATAACCGTGAACTGGAGTTTCTCCTTAAGGGTCTTCGCCTCGTGGGTGTTGACCCCCCTCTTTTCAGCCTTAGCCGCGGCCTTCGTCTACAAGGTCGTGGAGCGGGCAACCCGCGCCGTCAAGAGAATTCTGACGCTCAACTACATCTACGGAAAGGCTACGCTGATCCTCTCCTTCTATGTGGCGTACGTCCTCGGGGCCAACACGGTCGGCCTCGTCAGCGGCCTATACCAGCCGATATTGGAGAGGCAGATCAGCGCCTTCGTCTTTGGAGCTGCAACGGCGCTGGGCATCTACTTCCTGAGTTGGAGAATAACCGAGTCGGTTGGGAGCGGCATAATAAGTCTAAGCCCGTCGACGGCCTTGGTAGCCCAGTTCAGCGGAGCATTCACGGTCCACATATTCACGCAGTTCGGGCTTCCAGTATCGATCACGCAGGCCATCATAGGAGGGATTTTAGGGATCGGCCTAGCTAAGAAGATAGCGATTTTGAACGTCGGGGCAGTCAACAAGACAGTTGCGGGATGGACTCTAGCCCCGATTCTCGGAACCGCGATCTCTTACGTCCTTGTGATGTTGATCTGAGTAGACCCGTCCATGAAGATCATGGTCAAGAGTTCCCTTTACCCAAAGATATAGAAAAGCATAAAAATAGATGACGGTTATATTAGTCGGGGTTTAGTGATGTCTGAGGCTAGTGAAGGAATATTGGAAGCCGAGATTGGCACTATCAAGTTTCCAATCTCAGAGGCCTTCAGATTCTCCTTAGAGAGCATAAGGAAACGGTTCACGAGGGCCTTGATCACGTCCCTCTCAATCCTCTTGGGCATAGCGTTCATGTGCGTACTGTTAACGATGGGCACGATCCTCCGGAATGTAGGCGAGGCCCCTCCAGCCTACCAGTACTGGATGGTCGTGATAGCGCTCTTGGTATGCGGGGTTGGAATCGTAAACTCCATGCTGATGGCCGTGACGGAACGGTATAAGGAGATAGGGACGATGAAGTGTCTAGGAGCAACCGACGGAAGCATCCTAAGCATCTTCCTGCTCGAAGCACTACTACTAGGAGTTCTCGGCGGAACCATAGGCGCTGTCGCAGGATGGCTCGCCGCCGTTATAGTCTACGGACTCCAGCTGGGCTGGTCGGCAGTCTTATTCGAAGGAGCCATACTCCAATACCTATACTACATCGGACTCTCAATAGCGGCCGCC
>LUCD01000021.1:0-308 GCA_001593925.1 Candidatus Bathyarchaeota archaeon B26-1 | reverse complement strand
GAGGTTTAAACCAGATCAAAACATCCCATCACTATCCTGACATCATCGATTTCCAGCAGCTTCTTTCTTAACAGGCTTCTTGAAAGTTTCACGCTCAGCAGTTTCCTTGGAACGTTAACTTAGCCCGTTCTGCGTATCTAGGCCCTTCATTAAGTGTAGAGATCGACGTTGATACTTGGCCTTGGTGAGGACAGCTCACGAAGCCCACGAAATACGGTCCACCCAGAACCCCCAACAGAAAAATATACAGTCTTTAAAATTTTTGGCGGGCCCGCTGGGATTTGAACCCAGGATCTCCGGCTCTCCTA
>LUCD01000020.1:13428-14333 GCA_001593925.1 Candidatus Bathyarchaeota archaeon B26-1 | reverse complement strand
CGAGAAGATGAGGAAGATTCCGAGTACGGCGCTGAAGTCAACCGTGAAGATTATTGTCTGTTCTGGTGGAAGCGGGACTCCAGCCGATGAAGAGATTGTGATCGAGATCACTCCTCCGTTCGTCGCGAGGAAGAGGGCGACCATGGAAACTATCGTTCTAGCTATGGAAAAAGCGTACCTGACGACTGTTCCTTGAAGGAGCTGTATGGCAACCTCGAAGACGACGAAGATTAAGACGACGTTCGTGAAGCTCATCTGGCTCTGAGGGAAGAGGCTTTCGATCTGCCCTCCGAAGCTCGGCAGTTGGAGAGGTATTAGGAGCTCTCCGCCCATTATGAAACCCCAAAGCGTAGCCCTCAACACCCGTGGAAGAATTATGGACGCCCAGTCTCTCACTGTTCTCTCTTTTTCTTCAGCCATACTCCACCACCCCCAACTCTAGAAAGCCTAGAACGGGACTCTCAAAGGAGACCTCGATGTATCCCGACCCCGTATACTTCGATAGGTTCTCTATTTCGACGGTTACCGATCCGGTGAACCCGTAGCCGGGAGGAACATTAATGGCCTCAGTTCCCGAGCCCAAGTACTCGTCCGCATCGTTGTAGAATTTAAGGCTTAGGGTGCCCTCCACAGTGAAGGGTGAATGGTTCTCGAACCCGAAGTACACATCGATTAGGAATCCAGTTAAGGTTATGTTGTATGGGGCTCCAATCCCGGTTAGAGAGAAGTTGTAGAGCGGTGCCCCCCAAGGAATCGTCATGTTCACGGCGTCCACTTGGAACGAGATGGCGTAGGCGTACCTGAAACTGAACAGCATGTCCAGCTTGAACTCGGAGTCGTTGAAGAGGAGATACTCCATCTCAGATAGGAGCTCCCTCAAATCGATTGTGAGGTTGCTCCAGCTC
>LUCD01000020.1:0-13374 GCA_001593925.1 Candidatus Bathyarchaeota archaeon B26-1 | reverse complement strand
GGCTTCTTCAAGACCAAGGTCACGTTGAAGTTGGAGATATCGTAGTATCCGGTATTGTTTACGGTTAGGGGGATCGATAGGGTTAAGAGGCCGTTCGAGACGTCGGATTGAACTTCCCCTATGCTTATCCCTTGGTCCTCAAGGATCGTCTGGACCATCGAGTATATGGATGTCACGAGAAAAGCGAACGTCAAGAGCATGGAGAGGGTTATAGCCCATCCGAGCGCCCTAATGCTCTGCTTCACTTCGTGGTTCACCTGTCCTCCCGCATGAGGCGGGGATTAACAAGTAAAAGCCGTCTAACCATCTCTCTCCAGACTCACTTACTCTTCGTGCGTTCTCCAACTACCTCGATGGATGAGGGGGCGGTCTCTCCGCGTTTCCTCTCGTAAGTTACGATCTGGACTCCTCTCCTAGTCAGTATGGACCCTATCCACCCCATTATTCCCAAGTACAGAGCCTTTATCGAGTATGATATGAGAGGCGCAAGTGCTTCTCCGAAGAGGCTCATGAGGTCTTCGGACACTGGTATCTCCAAGATTCCTTGGAGGAGTAGGTAAGCGTGATAGAAGGTGAAGAGGAGCACCGCAACCCCTATGAAGAGCACTGTGAACCCTGAGGCTTTAACGCTATTCATCACCAGCACCTCTCTACCCCTTTTTGACGCTTGATCTATATAAAATGATTGGAAGTATAGCAGAGTTCCCAGTAGACCCAAAACCCATGCAAGAGGTGGCAACTTAAACCCAAGAAGCCTGTGGAGATGCACAAATAACTCACCTTGGAAGGAGTTGAAATCAACCTCCAATCTTGAAATGGAACCTGAAAATAAACCATCCCACAGAAGGTATAGAAGGGAGAGGGTCAGGTAAACCTTAAGTTGCCATGTCTCCCATGCAAGTCGAAACCTATAAATAAGTTCGTTGTCTTCCGAAGGCTTGATATGAACAGACCTTACATCCGTTTAAGGTTCCAGCCAGACTTGAAGAACCCCATACTTGTGAGCGGGCTTCCAGGACTCGGGAACGTAGGGAAGATCGTGGCCCACCTCCTGATAGAGTTTTCGGGTGCCGAGCTCTTCGCTGAATTGTACTCCCCTTCATTCCCAGACATAGTCCTAATAGACGAAGACGGTGTCTGCCGGCCTCCCAGATACGAGTTCTACGCCTCGAAGATGGGTAGAGACCTCATAATCTTGACGGGGGACACCCAGCCCTCCCTAGAGGACATCCCAGCTCACTACGAGGTTTGCAGTGAAGTCCTAGACTTCGTAGCCAGCCTCGGATGCCGTTTCGTAATGACGATAGGTGGAGCCCCGACATCCCGCCCCATGAGGGAGATATACGTAGCGGCGACTTCCCAGAAGGTTGCGGTAGAGTACATGGAGAAGGGAGCGGTAATATATGGGAACGGTAAGATCATGGGGGCGTCCGGCCTACTTTTAGGGTTGGCTAAGAATAGGGGGATGGAAGGGGTTTGTCTCTTAGGCTCGACGATAGGGGTTCCAGCCGACCGTGAAGCAGCTTTCCACGTCTTCAGGTTCGTAAATAAGGTTCTAAAGTCTGACTTAGGAGCGGAACTAGAGAAGTCTCCTTATTGACTTGGCGTTGAAGCCTTTGAAGACCCTTCTTTTCTCCTCACTGCCTCCAGCATCTCCTTTATCATCTCGTTTGCTAAGGCGGGGTCAGCCTTCCCCTTCGTCTTCTTCATGAGCTGGCCTACTAGGAAGTGGACCGCCTTCTCGTTGGTTAACGCGTCCCGGACGGCTTTAGGGTTCTCCCTGAAGACCGTGGCTATAAGCTCGCTGAGGAGTTTCCGGCTGGTTATCTTCGTCAACCCTTCGGACTCAACGATCTCTCTGGGGCTTCTCCCGGTTAAGATCATCGTCGGCAGTATCTTCTTGGCTATTTTTACGCTTATGGTTCCCTCCTCTATCAGCTGGATCATCTCAACTAGGCTCTGAGGTGTAATCTTCGACTCTTTGAGTTCCAAGTTGTTCTCGTAGAGGCATCTCAGTAGGTCGCTCATCATCCAGTTGCTTATCTTCTTCGGCTTATTGTAGATTTTCACGCATTCCTCAAAGAAGTCGGCTAGGTCCTTTGAGCTGACGAGAACCTCAGCGTCGTACCGTGGAAGCCCGTAAGAGAGCATGAACCTTCTCATCCTCGCCTCAGGGAGCTCAGGCATCCTCCTCTTAACGTCCTTTATGAACTCTTCGCTCAAGACTATGGGGACCAAGTCGGGTTCAGGGAAGTAACGGTAATCCTGCTCCTCCTCTTTTGTCCGTAGGCTTACGGTGATTCTGCGCGCCTCATCCCAGTGACGGGTCTCCCTCTTGACGGATATCCCCTTCTCTAGGAGGTCCCTCTGCCTCAAAATCTCGAAGTTCAAGGCGCGCTCCACCTCCTTAAAGGAGGTTATATTCTTGATCTCAACTCTGGTTCCGCCCTCCAATGAGATGTTTGCGTCGCAACGCATTGCACCTTCCAAGCTCCCGTCGAAGACTCCTAGATGCTCCAGTATCGACCTCAACTTCTGGAGGAAGAGCCTCGCCTCCTTGGGGGAGTTAAAGTCAGGCTCCGTGACAACCTCAAGTAAGGCTATGCCCGCCCTGTTATAATCGACCAGAGTGTAGGGAGACTGGTCTATAGGACCCAGATGGACGAGACGGCCGGGATCCTCCTCTAGATGGATTCTGCTGATACGAATCTTCTTCACTCTGTTCTGGTCTTCGATCGTTAGGTATCCGTTGACGGCTAGGGGTACCCCTCCAGCCCTGTCGTACTGGGATATCTGGAAGTTCTTCGGCATGTCTGGGTAGAAGTAGTTCTTCCTGAAGAAGAACATCCTCTTGGAGACTTTACAGTTAAGGGCTAGGGCGGCCATAACGGCGTACTCGAGGGCCTTCCTGTTTAGGACTGGTAGGGCTCCCGGGAGCCCTAGGCAGACCGGGCAGACTAGGGTGTTCGGTTCTTTGCCGCGGTAATCCGATGAGCATCCGCAGAAGAGTTTCGTCTTTAAACTTGTGAGTTGAACGTGAACCTCAAGCCCGATGATCACTCCCTGAACGCTCATAGACCGCACCTAGCCTCAGCCGCGAATAGCTACACCGAGATGAGATGCATTAAACCTTATAGATTTTACAGAGTTCCTCGGCTCTGTTCAGGATTGAATCGACCTCCTCGCTGAGTAGGGAGAACCCGTGTAAGTATTTGCCTTTGGCTTTGGAGTAGCGGAGAATCGTCTCCTTAATCGGGAGTGGAGGGTCAAACTTGAAGAGGTTCTCGAAGATTATGGCTCCCCTCCACCCCATCCTTCTGCACATGCTTCTCTCATCCTCCGAGAGGTTCTCCAACTTCACGAAGTCCCCTATCGTTCCATACCCTACGAAGGAGTCGCCGGCCTCCATCTTCCTCGCTAAAAGAACCGTTAAGCCGGGCGTCCAAGCCCTCCTAACGCCTGGATAGTACTTCTTTAACTCGAAGACTTGGCGAAGCCACTCTTCCCTAGTGATCCGTAGAATGTAGCCTCCCCTCAAGACTTCTCACATCCAAAGTAATCTGGACCGCCTACTTTTAAAAGGGTTTACTAGAGAACACCGTTTCCTCAGTGGTAAAGAAGGGCCATAAACCGTTGTCAGCTCAGAGTTTCGGCCTCAACCCCTCAAATCCTGCACGATCCCCGTACGCCTTCGCCGCCCTCAACAGTAGGTCCTCTCTGAAGGGTCTCCCCATGAGCTGGAGGCCTACTGGAAGACCGTCTACGAAGCCGCATGGCACGGTGACCGCCGGGCCACCCGTCAGGTTCGCCGGAACCGTGAGTATATCGCACATGTAAAGTTCGAGGGGGTTCTGAATCTTCTCTCCTATCCTAAAGGGGGGTACAGGCATGGTTGGGCCGGCTAAGAGGTTGAACTTCTCGAAGGCCTTCTCGAAGTCCCTCCTGATCAGGGTTCTTATCTTGAGTGCTTTGAGGTAGTATTGGTCGTAGTAGCCGGCTGAGAGAGCGTATGTCCCGAGGATTATCCGCCTCCTAACTTCTGCTCCGAACCCTACTCTCCTACTCTTCGAGTAGACCGTGGGCCAGTCCCAAGAGTCCTCCTCCACGCGGTAGCCGTAGCGGAGTCCGTCGTAACGGGCTAGGTTTGAACTCGCCTCGGACATCGCTATTATGTAGTAGGCGGGTAAAGCGTACTCTAGGCTTGGGAGGGAGACCTCCTCGTAAGTGGCTCCTAGACTCTCCAACGTGTGGATGGCTCTCCAGACACACTCTTTAACGCGGGCGTCCACCCCCTCGCCGAAGAACTCGGATGGAACCCCTATCTTGAAGCCCTCTACACCCCCTTCAAGAAAATCCACATAATCCCTTCGAGGGGTCTTGACCGATGTGCTGTCCTTGGGGTCGTGGCCGGCGATCACGCTTAAGAGCAAGGCGCAGTCGTAAGTGTCGATGGTTATAGGCCCTATCTGTTCGAGGCTGTTAGCGTAAGCTATGAGGCCGTACCGGCTTACAAGCCCGTACGTGGGTTTCAGGCCGACCACGTTGCAGTAGCTGGCTGGACACCTTATCGAGCCTCCCGTGTCGGAGCCTAGGGCTAAGGTTGCCTCCCCAGCGGCTACGGCGGCCGCGCTTCCTCCAGAGGAGCCTCCCGGAACAAGGGTGGGGTTCCATGGGTTGCGTGTGGCTCCGAAGTAGCTCGTCTCAGTTGTGGAGCCCATGGCAAACTCGTCCATATTCGTCTTACCTATGATGACGGCGTCTTCTCTCAGAAGCCTCTCGATCACCGTGGCGTTGTATGGAGGAACGAAGTCCTTCAGCATACGGGACGAGCATGTTGTTCTGACGCCTTTGGTGCAGATGTTGTCTTTGACGGCTACGGCTACCCCGCAGAGCCTTCCGAGGCCATGTCCACAATCAGCCTTACGATCGATCTCCTCAGCCCTTTTTAGGGCATCCTCCTCCAAGACCGTGACGAAGGCGTGAACTTTCTCTTCGACCTTACGTATCCTCTCTAGGATCGATGAGATGTACTCCTTAACGGTTAGCTCTCTGCTCCTTATCTTCTCGGAGACTTCTCTACCGGTCAACTCGTAGAGTTCAGGCATACGTGGAGTCCACCTTCACCATGACCCTTCTGATCCACCTGTTTGCGGAGGTGGTTTAGAGTCCTTTCTAAACTATCCTTGGAGCCTTGAGGAACCCCCTCTCCTTCTTTGGAGCGTTTGAGAGAGCCTCTTCCCTCGTCAAGGATTCTTGGACCTCGTCCTCGCGATAGACGTTGACGAGGTCTAAAACGTGGTAGGTTGGAGATACACCCTCCGTGTCGGCGGAGTCTATCTTCCTGAAGTACTCAAGTATCTCGTTGAGCTGCTCCGTGAAGAGGGTCTTCTCCTCCTCCGTGAGCTCTATATGCGCTAGCCAAGCGATGTGCTCAACCTCACGCCTCGATATCCGCGGCTTCTTCATGGTCTCCACTCGGCGCTTCCATCTAGAATAGATGTTCCAGAAAATAACGGTTTCCCCTATTTGAAGCGGACAGTATCTTCTGGAGTTGCGAGATGCCGAAAAATCGGGAATCTAAAGTTTTTCGTTACCTTATACGTATCTCACAACCTCTAGTAGACTCCTTATTTTGCGAATATCTTTCTCTCGTATCTTGCCTTTGCGGTCTATGAGCAAGGCTTCCAATCCGGCCCCCAAAGCCCCGAGGTAGTCCATCTCCAAGGAGTCTCCGACAAACAAGGCTTCTTGGGGAAGGATGCCCAGCCTCTCAACGGCGTATAGGAATATCTCCTTGTGGGGTTTAGGCTTGCCAACGGCGTCCACGCCAACAGTTACATCGAACGCCCCTTCAAGCCCAACCCTTCGGAGGACTTCATCAACGTCGTCCTTGAACCCGTTCGTGACCACGCCGAGTTTGAGGCCTCTCCCCCTCAGATGGTTGAGGGTTTCAGCCACGTCGGGGTAAAGCTCGACATCCGCGTTGTCCCACCAAACCTTGACGATCTCTCTGGACAGCCACCTCAAATCCGCATCTATTCTAAGCCTCTTCAGGATGCGTAGGTTCCACCCAGTCCAGAACTCCATGTATGGAAGCCTATAGTCTTCCGGGCTTAGCTCGAGCTCAGCCTCTCTCCGAGCCTCCTCTATCTCCGGTAGAGGCCTCTCCACACCGTAGAGGCTGAGTATCCTCCGAAGTATCTCGGCTACATCCGCGGTCCTTATAAGAGTGTCTCCTAGATCGAAGAGGACGGCTTTCACGTCGCCCATAGGGCAGGTTCACCCCGTCGCAGGCCTTACCATATTAACGGTCCAACCAGATTTATAAGGCTCAAAGAGGTTAGAGGAGAATTATGAGCACCCGAGAAGCCGAAGGTCGGGTGGCTTGTAGAGTCTTCATCTCAGGCCCCATTCAAGGCATGGAGCATAAACAACATTACAGGGCCAAGATTCGTGAGGTCCTAGTGCGGCACGGGTACGAGGCGGTGGACCCGTGGGAACGCGAGAAGGTCATATACTCGGCCAAGGCTGAGGTCAAGGAGGGATGGTGGAAGGAGGTTCCGCCTCCAGACTTCATAAGGAGAGACCTAGAGGACATAGAGAACTGCGACCTGCTCGTAGCCTACTTGCCACGCCTCTCCGCGGGAACGTGCATGGAGCTCTTCTACGCCAAGATGAAGGGTAAGAAGACGATAACCATCTGTGAACTCGACGACCCCAGCCCATGGATAGTAGCCCACTCCGACGTTATGCTCCGAAGCATAGAAGAACTGGAAGAGTTCCTAAAAAAGAGCGAAAGGCTTCCATGAGAATATGGGGAGGCGCCTCGCCCTTCTACTCCTCCAGACCCCTAGCTCGGCGTTCCTCCACCGTCTTCAGGATAGCCTTCTCAACCTGTTCCACGGCTGTGCCCAAGTATCTCCTCGGGTCTAGGGCTGAGTCTATCTCCCTTTCGGTGAGGAACCTCCTGACGGTCTCGTCCTCCATGAGGACCTTCTTGAACCCCGTTCCTTCGGAACGGCTCTTTATGGCGAGTCTCCTCACGAGCTCGTGGGCCTCTTGGCGGCCCATACCCTTCCGGACGAGGGCGAGCATGACGGCCTCCGACATTATGAGCCCCCTCGTCAACTTGAGGTTCTTCAGCATGCGGTCTTCGTCAACCTCCATCCCGGAGATTATCCCTATCATCAAGTGTAGCATGTAATCGGTTAGGATGCAGGCCTCCGGTATTATGAACCTCTCCGAAGACGACTGCGTTAGGTCCCTCTCATGCCATGTTGGAACGTTCTCTAGAGCCGGGATGACGAGGCTCCGCAGGACCTTAGCTAGGCCGCAGACTCTCTCGCAGAGCTCTGGGTTCCGTTTGTGGGGCATGGTTGAGCTCCCTACTTGGCGTTCCCTCCTGAAAGGCTCGTAGACCTCCCCTATCTCGGTTCTTTGGAGCTCCCTGATCTCGGTGGCCATCTTGTCTAGGGTTGAACCTATCATGGCGAGTATGCATATAAGTTCGGCGTGGCGGTCCCTCTGGACTATCTGGGTTGTAACCTCAGCGGCTTTTATCCCAAGCCTCTTCATAACGAGCTCCTGAACCCTCAAGGCGTTCGGGCCTAAACCAGCTTGGGTGCCTACAGCCCCACTCATCTTCCCAACTATGAGCCTCTTCTTACACCCATTCAGCCTCTCGATATGCCTCGAAACCTCCCTCATCCAGACGGCCAATTTTAGACCGAAGGTTATTGGGAGAGCGTGTTGGCCGTGAGTCCTCCCGATCATGATCGTTTCCTTATACTTCTCGGCGGCCTTCATGAGGATGAGCTCCAGAGAATCCAGCTTACGCAGGATGATGTCCACCGCGTCTCTGAGCTGGAGGGCTCTAGCCGTGTCGACGATGTCGTAGCTTGTGGCTCCCAGATGGACGTATGCTCCGCTTGGACCGCACACCTCGGCCAAAGCCTTGACGAGAGCCATAACGTCGTGCCCTATCTCCTTCTCTATCTCCTTGATACGGCTTACCCGAACATGCTTGGTTGAGGCCATCTCAACGATCTTCTCGGCGGCCTCCCTAGGGATGTCCCCAACCTCTCCGTGAGCCCACGCCAAAGCGGCCTCAACATCGAGCATCCTCTGAACCCACTTCTCCTCCTGGAAAATCTCAAGCATCTCAGGGGTTCCATACCTTCCAGTGTCGATTGGAAGTATAGGCAAACTCTAACCCTCCACAAAGAGATAAAATAACATTGAAGATAAACCTTTGCCGGGGGTCGGAAGGTTTGGGCGCCCTTGCAGCTGCCTTGAGCAGGGAGGGGAGAGACGCCGTCTCCAAGGTCGCCAAGATGATGGAGACGTTACAGCATAGAGGAAACGAAGCTTATGGAGTGGCCATCCGAGACTATGTGAGAACCGGCAGCTCCCTCATGGAGGCGGCCTCCGGACTTGAGTCTCCAGTCGCGGTCGGCCACGTCCTCTCAAGGGTTCTCCGCGAGGACCGTCCGCAACCGGTCCAGCACGGAACGGTAAACCTCGTCTTCGAAGGGAGGTTCTATCAGCTACGGGAGGAGGGAAGCGTCGAGGTCGCCCTCAAAAAGTTTGAGGGTAAGCCTCTGGAAGGAGCAGAGCTCATCTTGAAGGGTCTGGAGGGGGCCTACGCCTTCGCGGCGATCGTTGGAGACCGCCTCGTCTTGGGGAGGGACCCCCTCGGCTTGATTCCCCTATACTACGGTGAGGGAAGAGGCTTCTACGCGGCGGCTTCTGAACGTAAAGCCTTGTGGGCAGTCGGCGTTAAGGATGTTAAGTCGTTTCCCCCCGGATACGTTGCATACTTTTCGGCTGGAGGCTACTCCCTCAAACCTGTAAGGGTTCTAACTAAGCCGAAGAGGCGAAGGGTTCCCCTAGAAGAAGCCGTTGAGACCCTTAAAGGCCTGCTTGCAGAGGCTGTGAGGAAGAGGACATACGGCCTCAGGAGGGTTGCCCTAGCGTTCTCCGGAGGTCTGGACAGCTCCGTCTTGGCGGCCCTCCTGAAATCCGAAGGCGTAAAGGTTCAACTGGTAACCGTCGGTTTTGATGGTGAAGAGGAGGTTCGCTCCGCTGTAGACGCGGCTGAAACTTTAGGTCTCCCCATCCACGTCAAGAAGGTCCCCGAAGCCGATGTTGAAGAGGTTCTGCCTAGGGTCTTGTGGCTCGTTGAGGAGCCCAGCCCGCTGGCGGTCTCAATCGGGGTTTCCTTCTACTGGGTAGCCGAGGCTGCTTCCAAGGCAGGATTGAGGATTCTCTTTGCGGGTCAGGGTAGCGACGAGCTCTTCGGAGGCTACCATAGGTATCTGGATGTCTACAGGTCGCTGGGGGCTGAGGGGGTCTGGGACGCCCTTTACCGGGACGTCAAGAGCTCCTACGAGAGGAACTTTGAGAGGGACGAGAAGGTCTGCTCCTTCCACCACGTTGAGCTCCGCTTACCCTTCGCCGACTGGAACCTAGTCAAGTTCGCCTTAAGCCTCCCAACCGGCCTGAAGATAAGCTCCCCCCACGACCCGTTGAGGAAGAGGGTGTTACGTAGAGTAGCAGAGGAGATCGGTTTACCTCCAGAAATCTACGGGAGAAGAAAGAGGGCGATTCAGTACGCCACAGGCGTTGATAAAGTTCTCAGAAGAATAGCAAAGAGGAGGAGGAAGACCTTGAGGGGACTCATAGAAGATTACTGGGGAAGAATTGTGTGGGGAAACCCGGGGCCTCCATGATCTTTCTCGCTGAGATTCTAGGAGGCCTCTACCGAACTTGAGGGCTGAGGTGAGGGCAGAAAAAGTTTTGGAGGACGTTAGGTGTATCCGGCCTGTTTACGGGGAGTCTCCAACCTACTCTATGATCGTGATGGCGTTCTCGGGGCACTGAGCCTCACACGTTCTGCAGACGATGCACTCATCGACGTTTACGGCTACGGACTTTCCTTCCCTCAGCTCGTAGACCTCTACTGGACAAACGTCCACGCATGTTCCGCATCCGGTACATTTCTCCGAGTCGATCTTGATCTCGACCATCACCGTTGTCCTCCTGACACTTTGGGAAGATAATTTCAAGAATAAAAATCTTTAGGGACACTATGATTCAGCTCCTTTTTTGCTATCCAGTAGTCTCTGTGTCGCTCCACGGCTTGGAGAAGAGCCTCTATGCTGGCCGAGGCGGCGTTCCACCTCCAGTTCATGGACGGCCTCGGCTTAGTAGCGTCGAACCGAAAACTTCCAGTAACCTGTCTTTTCTCTCCTTTAGGCTTTCTAGGCTCTCGGCGGCCTTCTCCGCGAAGTAGCCGTTTTAGAGAGTCCTTAACGACGTTAACTTAAAGGATTAGATATATATGACCAGCTTAGTAGGTTATTTGTAAGGCTGATTGAGTTGGAGAGGGTTCTAACGGGGATAGAGGGCTTCGACCCCATCATAGAGGGAGGTTTCCCGAAAGGGAGCCTAATTCTCCTAGTCGGAGCGCCCGGAACCGGCAAAACGGTCTTCGGTTTCAAGTTTCTCCTCTACGGAGCCTCGGAGCTCGGAGAGCCCTCCCTCCTAGTCTCCTTTGGGGAGGGCAGAGAAGACCTAATCGAGAATATGGCGTACCACCTCAACTGTAGCCGAGAGGACCTCGAGTGCGTGGAGATACTTGACTTCGTCACGGTTAAGGATGCTGGCGTAGACTCCGTTATGGAGACCATAGTGGAGAAGATAGACTCCCTCAACGTGAAGCGGCTGGTCATAGACCCGTTCTCGGCCATGGCCTACGCCTTCAAAGAGAAGATCGACGTTAGGATACTCGTCCACATTATAAGCAGGCTGATCAAGCAGAGTGGTTGTACAGCCATCTTAATCTCGGAGAAGCCTTTGGAAGGCGAGAGCCTCGGAGCCGAGTTTGTGGCGGACGGAGTCATCAAACTAAGTAGGAAGGTCAGGGAGGGACGTCTCCTCAGGGAGATGGACATAATCAAGATGAGGGGGACGAGGCTGAAGAGGCCCCGACACCTCTTCACTCTGGAGAAGGGTTTCAGGGTCTTTTCACAGTCCACCTTTGAGCGGGTCTCCGTGAAGGGGGAGTATAAACCCCTACCGGACATGGAGGCCTACTACTCATCCGGCAGTAGAGACCTAGATGAGATTCTGGGAGGAGGCTGGCTGAAAGGCTCGATGAACATTTTGGAGGTCGGAGCAGACGTGGGCATCGACGCTTACAGGAGCATAGTCTTAGCAACGGGCCTCAACTTCGTCATGAAGGGTAGGATGTTCCTAGCCTACGATCCTCCAAGGCTCGACGCCGATTACCTAAGGGGATACCTTGAGCCTTTCATCGGTGAAGAAGAGTTCGGTAGGCTTGTCAGGTGTTCCTCAACGGACTCGTTGGGGTCGAGGATACTTGAGGAGGCGCCCTCAGAGACTCCAGCGTACACCTTCTTGTCGCTTGACGCCTTAACGTATCGTTACGGTGAGAGCCAAGCCTTGAAGGTGTTACTGCGTTTGATCGAGAGGGTGAGGAGGAGAAGGGAGCTTCTCCTTCTTGGAGTGCCTGACGGCGAACTCCAACCTAAACTTGTGAGTGTCCTCTCCAAGATGGCTAAAGTTCACCTCAAGATGACTGAAATGGACGGTGTAGCCCTAATTTACGGAGCTAAACCTAGGACAGGATACTACGTTTTGGAGATCGAGCCTTCCAAAGGGTTTCCCGAACTTCGATTCACGCCGATCCTGTAACTAGCTGACGATTAGGAGACTTCTAGGCCTCTCGATTCTCAGTAGACGAAAGATAAGGTTGGAGAGGACGGGGTTCTCCATGAAGACTCCGACGTCGCCGTTTCCGCGCTCTGTTAAGGAAGCGAGGAGGAAGAGGGAGTCATCTACGTTGATGTACAAGATTGAGGGCGGGACATCGAGTTGCCTAACCTTGTAGATGTAGCGTAATTCCCTTATGAGGTTCTGGTTTCTCGGATTTCTTTGGGTGAATAAGCGGACCTCAACCCCCTTCCCAGCTAAGTCGTCCAGAACCTTCCCGCAGAGCTTGTAGATGAGGATCAAACAGTCCTCCGAGGTCACAAGATCGACGGCTCTTCGAGCGTGCGTAAGCATCCCCAAAATCCTATGGAGTATCTCGTTTCTCCCCGAGAGTGTCCACAGGTTGCTTCTCTTCAGCTTGGACGCATAATCCGACTTGACGTAAATCTCTTCTAGATAAGAGATAAAAACCTTGAAGTCTTCAACCAGTCTCTCATATGCTCTAAGGATGGGCTCCAAAGCCTCGCTCGGAGGGGCTGAAAGGAACATCTTTGGGTTTCCCGGAATCTCGATCACCAAGTCACGTTCAATCAGCTTCTTGAGGGTTCCATATATCTTTGTCCTCGGTATTCCTGAGATCATGCTTAGCCTCCTAGCTGTTGAGGGGCCGTCCTCTAGCAGGGAGATGTAGGCTCTAGCCTCATACTCCGAGAGGCCTATGTCCTCGTATAGCCTCCGCCATAACGTTCTTGCTTTAGGTATCAAATGGAGAAGCCCCCCCATCCCCATGATGGAGGCTTCCAGAAAATCTTTATTTAGGTTTTATGAAGTCCTCTGATACGGAATAAGAATATTAACGGAGCTCCTCCTCCAGCCTAAGTAAAACCTCGTCTATGGTGCTCTCCGCCCTCTCCCTCCGACGGTTATACTCGTCTAGAAGGCGGTCATACGTCTCAGAGGATATCTCCCTACGCCTGTATCTGCTCCTCAACCTCTCTAGGCTCGCCTTAACGGCCTCAAGTTCGGCCTCGGCGACTTCGAGGTCCCCCATAAGCTCAGCGTACCTTCTGCTGGCAGACTCCAACTCTTCGCGGAGAACGTTCAATCTCTTCTGGAGTCTAGAGAGACGCCTCTCCAAAGCGTCCCTCCTAACCTTATACCTCCTACGAGAGATTTTCCCCCTACGGACCTGCCTCTCTATTATCTCCAAGTTCTGGAGTATCCTCCTCTTCTCCTCATAGTCTCCGATGAATTCTCTGATGGTCTCTACTGGAACCGGAACCGTTGGCATGGACGGTTTAGTAGGTCCCCTCAAATAGAGGAACACTGCGAGGATCGATGTTAGGAGCCCTATCCAAACGGTCGGCCGGAAGGACGGCCAGAGGACGCCGTATCTATATTTTAGGTTGAGGCTCAACTCGTCGAATGCTGTGACGTTGTACTCCGTGAAGGTTACAGTCTCTTGGAAGGCGTTCTTCTCAAAGTGAGAAGGGTCTTTTATGGAGGTCTGGAACCTAGCCCCCTCAGGTAGAACTATAACAACGTTCAGCTTCTCCACAATCCACCAGTTATTGTATGTAAGGGGCTTCATCGTTAATGTGTAGCCGTCCCAACCCTCGTGTTCAAGGTATAGGCCGC
>LUCD01000019.1 GCA_001593925.1 Candidatus Bathyarchaeota archaeon B26-1 | reverse complement strand
GGGTCAGCCTCCTAGAGAGGTACGCCGCGTTGGGGAAGAGGGCCTTCGAGGACATCATCTCCAAGCAGGTCTCACCGGTGAACATTAAGGGTCCCTCCCTCCAGCTCTTGCTTGACCTTCTTGCCCACGTCCAGCTCTACAGGGACCCCGAATACGTCGAGTTGATGGAGAAGATTTCCCAGATGCTGAGGCAGGCGGAGGCTGAAGTGTCTAAGGCGAAGATTTCAAGGTAAAGGGCGGTGATGAAACCTTGAGCCTCCTCCAAAGGCTGAGCAGGTATGTGCTACGAAACTGGATTTTCCTAGCCTTCAGCATCGCGTGCATGGTCGTCACAACCGCCTTGAGCGTATATATTCCTCAGTTGGGAGGCAAGGTGATAAGGGAGATTCTGGAGAGGGGGGATTACGGGATGCTTGTGTCGCTGGTGGTTCAGATAGTCGGGTTCACAGGGGTTTTAGGGGTCTTCTCTTTCATTCAACGTTACGCCAACGCTTACTTCTCTCAGAAGGTTGTCTACGACATTAGGAACGACATCTTCAAGGCTATCCAGAGGCAGTCCTTCACCTTCTTCGACAGGACTCAGACCGGACAGCTCATGTCGAGGGCTACGACGGACGTGGATAGAATACGCGGTTTCCTAGGATGGCAGGTTATGGGGGTTGTGAGCTCACTTCTCCTCTTCTCCGGAGTCTTAACCCAGATGCTCTCTATGGATTTGGAGCTCACACTCGCATCCTTCACTATAACACCCTTCGTCCTCGCCACGTTTACGCTATACGGAAAGAAGATTCGCCCATTGATACGTTTCTCTAGGGAACAGTTCGGAACCCTCACGTCGGTCTTGTGGGAGAACATCGTCGGGATAAACGTTGTACGCGCCTTCACCAGGGAGGAGTTCGAGATAGAGAAGTTCTCCAAGCCGAACACGGAGTATTACAGGACCATGATCAAGGTTGTGAAGCTCCGGAACATCTTCATGCCATTAGTGAACTTCCTCGCGGGAATCTCAGTCGTCATCATATACTGGTATGGCGGGATGAGGGTGATAAGCGGCCACCTAACCCTTGACCAGCTCTTCGTCTTCAGCGCTTATGTGGGCATGTTGATGAGGCCCTTCTGGATCATGGGCATGTTCTGGACGGGTTACCAGAGGATGGCGGCCGCCGCGAAGAGGGTCTTCGAGATCATCGACGCGGTTCCAGAGGTGAAGGACAAGCCGGGCGCCGTAACGTTGCCTCCAATCAAAGGGCACGTAGTCTTTGAGAACGTCTCCTTCGGCTACGAAAAGGACAGGTTGATCCTAAAGAACATAAATTTGGAGGCTAAGCCGGGAGAGGTCGTCGCCCTCCTCGGCCCAACCGGATCGGGGAAGAGCACCATAATCAGGCTGATTCCAAGGTTCTACGACGTGACCTCCGGGAGAATCCTGATAGACGGCTACGACGTCCGAGACGTCAAGTTGAAGTCTTTAAGGAGGCAGATAGGAATAGTCTCGCAGGACATCTTCCTCTTTAACGCTTCGGTCAAAGATAACATAGCATTTGGAAAACCCAACGCCTCCATGGACGAGATCATACGCGCGGCGAAGATAGCTAGGGCTCACGATTTCATAATGAGGTTGCCGAGAGGCTACGACACAATAATTGGGGAGAGAGGGGTAACCCTCTCAGGAGGACAACGGCAAAGGATAGCTATAGCTAGGGCCATTCTGAAAGACCCGCGCATCCTGATCTTGGACGACTCAACTTCAAGTGTGGATGTAGACACGGAATATGAGATACAGCAGGCCCTCAACGCGCTCCTAAAGGACAGAACCACATTCGTGATAACACAGCGCGTCTCGACGATAAGGAACGCGGATAAGATCGTGGTCTTGGAGAACGGGGAGATCGTGGAGGAGGGAACCCACGAGGAACTCATGAAGAAGAGGGGGGCTTACTACCGCATCTACCAAACCTTATATGAGGCCCAGCAGGACATCCTCGACGCCGCCGGCGCTGACACCTTCAACAAGCAGGCCGTGACGGAGCGTAAAACCCAGAAATCTGGGAAAGTGGAGGAGGAGTAGCCTTGGGGTTCTACCACATGGCTAGAAGGCTCAGCGAAACCTCTAAGGAGGAGAGGAAGGTTCCAAGCAGAGTTCTTGTTTCACGGATGCTAGGTTACATTCTACCCTACAAACGGAGGCTAGCCGTAGTCGTCTTATCCATAATCGTCACCTCGATCACGGGTTCCATAGGCCCATACATACTCGGCAGAGAAGTTATCTCCAAGTATATAATGAGGGGGGACTTAGCTGGCCTCCAAGCCGTCGGCCTCCTCTACGTCGGGATACTCCTATTGAACTGGCTCTTCGGAGCCCTTAGAGGATACATGATCGGGTCGATAGGGCAGAGCATGCTCTTCAAGATGAGGGCTCAGCTCTTCACGCATCTGCAGAGGCTCTCATTCAGCTTCTTCGACCGTTCAAAGAGCGGGGACATAGTTTCCAGAGTGACCAACGACACCGACAGTATAGGGGAAACCTTCATATCCGGAGTGGCATCCGTGCTCAGCGACATCTTAAGCCTCGGACTGGTGATCTTCTTCATGGTGAACATGAGTGTGCATCTCACCCTCGCCTCGATGGCGGTTATACCGCTCATAATAGCCGCGGCGTGGTTCTTCCAGTCAAAGTTCAAAGCGGCCTACAGGGAGACCAGGCTTAAAATCTCCAAGGTCACGTCGAAGCTCGAGGAGGGAATCTCAGGGATAAGGGAGATTCAGTCGTTTTCTAGGGAAAGAGAAGTTATGAAGTCCTTCAAGGAGGCGAACGTAGAGAACCTGCAGGCGAACCTCCAAGCGTCTAAGGTTTGGGGAACATTCTTCCCGACTGTACAACTCATACAGGCCATAGGCATGTCGATAGTCATACTTTACGGCGGGATGATGGCGCTCACCCCGAACGGGCCTTTAGGACCCCTCAACGAGGCCGTCGGCACCCTCATAGCCTTCATTCTCTACATCAACATGTTCTTCCGCCCAATCTTCGACCTAACAAACTTCTATAATATGATCCAGTCGGCTCTAGCCGCGGCTGAGAGGATATTTGAGTTTCTGGATACTTCTCCAGAGATCGTTGACAGTCCCGACGCTGTCGATCTGCCTTCAGTTAAGGGCGAGATCGAGTTTGAGAACGTCACCTTCGGGTATGATCCAGCCCGCCCCGTTATACATAACATGAGTTTCAAGGTGAAGCCTAAAGAGACCGTTGCTCTGGTTGGGCCGACCGGCGCGGGGAAGAGCACGATAATAAAGCTACTAAGCCGCTTCTACGAGCCGCAGAGCGGCGTCATAAGGATAGACGGCTACGACATAAGGAAGGTTAAGCAGAGCTCCCTCCGCAAACATATAGGCATGGTTCTCCAAGAGAACTTCCTCTTCAACAGCACGATTATGGAGAATATCCGTTACGGGAGGCTTGACGCCTCGGATGAAGAGGTTATAAACGCGGCTAAGATCGTTGGAGCCCACGAATTTATAGAGAAGCTACCGGACGGCTACTCGACGGTTGTCGGTGAGAGAGGGTTGAGACTCTCGGTTGGGCAGAGGCAGCTGATAGCTTTCGCGAGGGCTCTACTGCGGAACCCCTCGATCCTGATCCTAGACGAAGCTACGTCCAGCATCGACCCATACACCGAGCTCATGATAAAGAACGCTATGAGGGTTCTCTTGAAGGATAGAACCTCCATCGTGATCGCTCATAGGCTCTCAACAGTCAGGAACGCCGACAGAATCCTAGTTATAGACGACGGGAGAATAGTTGAGGAGGGAAGCCACAAAGAGCTAATAAAGAAGGAGGACGGGTTATACCGGCGCCTCTACGAGATGCAGTTCAGAGAGCCGGGTAAACCCGTTGAGGCCCCTAGGATCATGTGGAGAACACCGAGGTAGAAGATTAGCCTCCCTAGACGGGTTTTTCAGCCTTTAGGAGAACGATCTTCTCGAAGAAGAGAGGCTTCTCGGCTACGATCTCAACCTTCAAACCGGCGGCTCTAAACCTCCGCATGGTAGCTTCCTCATCCGAGAGCGTCGATTGGAGGAGCAGTATGCGGCCTCCCCTCCTCAGACGCCTCGGAGCCTCCAGTATGAAACGGTCTATCACACCTCTGCCGTCCTCTCCTCCTGACCAAGCGAGCTCCAACCAGCCTCCACGCTTAAACCTGCCTCTGAAACGTTCTGAGGGCAGGTATGGAGCATTAAAGATTATCACGTCGAACTTCACGCCATTTCTGAGAGGGTTGAAGAGGTCTCCACAGACAACGTGGATTCGGTCATGGACCCCGTTCAACCGCGCGTTCGCGGAGGCGCACCTAGCGGCGTAAGGACTTATGTCGACGGCGAAGACCCGTTCAGCCTTCTCCGCGGCTAGGATCGCTAGTAAGCCGCAACCCGTCCCCATGTCTAGCACGGTCTCGCTCGAGTTTACGTGGAGGTTCTCGGCTAGTAGGAAGGTGTCCTCAGCCGGTTTGTAGACGCCTCCCGGCACGCGCACATTTAACCCTTCAAAGTAGACCCATTCCACGCGTTCTTCTGGCAAGTTCATTGACGACCAACCCCAAGTCTTCAGGCGTGAGCTCCCTAACCCTCCTCTGGTGGAACGGGACGGCTTCAGCGGTCTTGACGGCTTCGGGCTTCTCCACCCCGCGTCCCCTGAGGAACGCGATCAAGCCGTTTCTAAGCTTTTTGTTCTTCTGCGTGAAGAGAAACCTCACAACGTTGAAGAAGAAGTTTTCATCCTCAACCTTGAATGGAGGCTCTTTTCTGGGCGCCAACTCGATTATTAGGGAGTCGACCTCAGGAGTGGGCCAGAACCGGTCTCTCGGAACATAATCAAGAATCTTAACTTTAGCTTTGTAGTATACGGTAACCGTTAGTCTGCAGTATTCTCTACTGTTGACCGGCGCGACAAGCCGTTCAGCAAACTCCTTCTGGAACGTCAAGATGGCCCGTTCAAACCTTCTATCCAGAAGCCAGAAGAGGAGGGGGGAAGAGATCGAGTAGGGCGGGGTTGAGACAACCTTGTTGAAGGGCGGAACCTCCATTTTAAGGATGTCACCCTTAAGGATGGAGAGGTTCCTCCTATTTGAAAGACGCCTCTTCAGTATCTTGACGAGCCGCGGATCAACCTCAACAGCTAAAACTCGGCCGCACTCTTCAGCTAGAATCTCCGTCAAGAAGCCGAGGCCGGCTCCCACCTCTAGAACAGTGTCTTCAGGGCTCAGCTCCGCATACGAAACCATCCGTTTGAGAACGTCATAGTCGACCAAGAAGTTCTGTCCTAACCTTTTCTTCGGGGCGATACGGTAAGCGCGGAGTATCCGCATCGTCTCTTTGAGTAGGTCCATCCCCACCTTCTCCAGCTGAAAAGGCATTCACGCACCGGTCAGACAACATGGATGAGAGCCGCATAGCCGAGACGGAGAACCCGGTTTATGATGGACGGGTGAAGAGCCTATACTTGCTCTTACCCATCAGCTCCTCCACCACCCTCTTAGCTAGGAGCTTAGCCGGGTTCGGTATGTTGACCCTCTCTTGGAGGTCCTTAAAGCTCGTGAAGGGCCTCTTCTCCCGTTCATTCACGATCTGCCACATGTACTTCTTCCCTATGCCGGGTATGAGTTCGAGGGCGTGCATGCGGGGGGTTACGGGCTGAGCTGTGTTGAAGAAGTTTACGAACGACTCTTCCCTGTTCTGGATTATTCTTTCGACTACGTTGGCGAGCTCCATCTTGGCGTTACTCGTCAACTCGTCGTATCCAATCCTACCCAGAATGTAGGTTATCTCTTTGCGTAGGTTCTTCCCCACATAGATTCTGTCGTAAGTTTTGAGGACGACTCCGCGTCTAACGCTTGCCTCCAAGAGCGTGAAGTAGGTCTCCCCAACCATCTGGACTATGGCGCCCCTCCTGTACCGGGGTCTCGAACCCGGCTTTCCGTGGAGGAGATAGTCCAGTACGTAAGCATATTCCTCATAGAATTGTTGACCTCTTCCCCTCCGCTCAACCAGCCTTGCTCCCCTCCCGATCAAATTGCTCACATTAGAATCCCATCTCAGCTCCAAAATTGAGGGCCTACATGAATTTCCTTGAATGGTTAGACTTATTACCGATGAACCTGTGCGGGTTCCCAAGATGAACCTTATCTAGGAAGAATCGATAAGTAAGCGTTCCCTTAAGCCTGTTCATGCCCCACTCTCGCCTCTCGACAACCCTAAATTAAATGGTTAAAATTAATAACTTTTTCTTCTTTCTGTTTTGGTTCTACTCTTTTCTTCTATACTTGTTGAGAGTCTCCAAAATGGCCTCCAGCTTCGAGGTTTCCACGATTCTACGTCCAGCCGCCAAGAAGACTCTGAGCTCCTCCACGCTCTTCGGCATGCAGTTGACTATCTGAACAGCCTCCTCAACATCTATCTCGAACCTGTTAACCATCTCCTCCACCAGTCTACGAGCGTCTTCCGGGTCAATCTTAGAGAACTTCATCATGTACTCTAGGGACCTCCTCTGGAACTGGTTGAGTTGTTCCTCGCTTAGAGCCTTCAAGGCAGCTAGAGATTCAGGAATAGTTATCGGCCGTATCTCCAACACCTTCTTCGGCATATCTTATTTACCCCTCCACGGGTCTAAGTGTTCAGGTCTAACAATTATCTCCTTCACAGCGTCTCCCTGAGTCACGCTGACTATGTAAGCCCTTCCTCTCCTAGCCGTAACCACCCCCACCTTCCCGTGGTATCTCCGGTGCGGCATACCTTTATGGACGCTTGGATCGATCTTTATCACAACCTTATCGCCCGCCTTGTATTCGCGCAGTATCTTGGTTATTTTGATCTTCCCGCGTTCTCTAGGATTCTTTCTAAGTAAAGAGCGGGTTTTAGATCGGAAACCTTTAGACTTCCCCAATCTTCTCACCTTTAACTACTACGTTCAGGACGTCGAGTTCCTTGGGAACCGCCTTCACTTTGATCAGGCTTGAGATGTTAGGGTTCGTCCTTCCGTTGTCTCCGGTTACGAGCTCCTTTATGTATAGTCCTCCTTGGCATCTTATCTTTATCTCAGCGCGGTTCCGCGCCAATCTCTTTACCTTCGTCTCATATATGTATTTTTCTCGTATTCTGTCCGCTCTGCGGTGGAGAACCCTGAGAGGAGTCCTCTGCCGAATAACAGTGTTCGTAAAGGTCTTCTCTATGGTTTTGAGCTCCTCGTCTGAGACCTCCCTATCAAACTCGACGAGAACCCGGTATATCTTCTCAGCGCCCTCGAGCTGTTTGAGCCGCCTCACCATACCCTTATTGACGAACCTTAAGTTTGAGACCTCGATCTTCCCATCCGCCTCCTCGTTTATCGTTCTCTCAAGCTCCTGCAGGTCGATAAACCTCTTCTTCGGTTTTTTAACCTCTATTATGAAGGGGCGGCCGCTCCCCAGCATTAAAGCATCTATGTCCTCTCTTCCCGCACTATGGAAAGCCGTATCCTCACCCAACGTAACCCTCAAAACCGGAGCTGCGATCAACTCCTCAACCGAGTCCGGATACATCTTCCCAGTCCAGTTACACCTTGGACAGCCCCACCCTCTACATCTCATGCATATCCACTTGGATTGAGGTATGCCCCTCACCAGCTTCCGGTAACGCCCCATTATGTATAGAGGGTTTGCCTGTATCTCGAACTCCTCAGTGAAGGGGTTCACGAGAATCGTTACTTCAGGGTTCGTATAGTTCACAGGCTTCTTCGTAATCTCCGTGATCATCTTCCCTATAACTCGGCTGAACGCGTTCCTCATGCTCTCGCCGTACTGAACCTCAAACTCAGCTTTAAACTCGTCTTCCCTCTCTTCAACCTCTACTGGTAGGGTTATCCCCACCAAGATCGACCTGTACTCATATTCCTTCAACGCCTCTAGAATCTTCTCCACGATCCGTGGTAGAGCCTTGAAGCGGTCCTCACAGAGGTGACAGGCTTGCCCCTCCTTCACGCGGTGTCCCAACCTTTTAAGCATCTCCTCCGCCATATCGAAGGAGCCGTTGGAAGCAAGCGTCTTAAGGAGCTTGACGCCGTCTTCCTCTTTCTGGAGGGCTAACTGGTGCCCCTTCATGGTTAGAAGAGCCTTAATAATCCTGCCACGTTCATTGTTCTCCATCCCGTAGCCGAGCATCGCGAACTGCCGTCCTAAACAGTAGTCGCAGAGAGGATACTTCTCAAGCATCTTCTGAGCCGCCTCAAGAATCTCCATGGAACCTCAGCCTCCATTCAGCATGTAAACTGGCGGCGGGCCTTTGACCTTTATATTGGGAGTTTCCCCCCGAAGAGTGAAGCTGGAAGCCTCTTCCTCCTGAGAGCCTTCATCATCCTCCGCATAAGGAAATACTGTTTGATTAAGCTTTTAACGTCGGATTCGCTTGTCCCGGACCCTCGGGCGATCCTCCTCGTCCTCGAAGCGTTTATTATCTTGGGTTTCTCTCTCTCCTCGGGAGTCATGGACTGGATTATAACCTTCCACTTCTTGAGGTTTTCCTCAGCAATCTCCTTAACGTTTTCCGGTAAGTCGTAACCTATCCCCGGCAACATCTTTATTAGACGGGTGAAGGGGCCCATCTTCGTCAAGGCCTCCAACTGCTCGTACATGTCCAAGAGGGTGAATTTTCCGCGGAGGATAGCCTTAACCTTCTTCTCCGGAATCTTGATTTCGGCCTCTCGAACCCTCTCGATGAGGGTTTGGAGGTCCCCCATCCCCAAGAGCCGGCCTACGAAACGGGAAGGCATGAACTGTTCAAGGTCGTCTAGGCCCTCACCTGTTCCTATGAACTTTATGGGCGCACCGGTCGCCGCAACCGCCGATAGGGCGCCTCCTCCCCTAGCCGAGCCGTCTAGCTTCGCAACTATTATGGAACCTAGCGGTGTGGCTTCGTGGAAAGCCTTCGCTTGAACCGCGGCTTGTTGCCCTATCGTCCCGTCGATAACCATTATCGTCTCATCTGGGTTTACAGCCTTCTCGAGGCTCTTCATCTCCTTGATCAGGTTCTTCTCATCCTTGTGTCGGCCAGCCGTATCGATTATGACGACGTCGTACTTATCGAATCTTTTCAGCCCTTCTAGAGCGATCTTCACTGAGTCCTTCTCTGAAGGGTCTCCGTAGACGGGGATGTTCGCTTTCTCCGCGAGTTGACGGAGCTGCGTCAGGGCGCCGGGCCTGAAGGTGTCGGCGCAGATGAGGGCTGTCTTAAATCCTCTTTTCTGGAGATGCCTTGCGAGCTTCGCCGCGGTCGTCGTCTTTCCTGAGCCTTGAACCCCTACGAGCATGAGGACGTTTCTTCTGCCAGCCTTAATCCTCAAGGGGGCTGGCCGTTCACCTAAGAAGCGGGTTAACTCTTCGTAGACGACCTTTATTACGTGCTCCCTTCTCGGGATTCCGGGAGGAACCTTTTCCTTCAGAGCCCTCTCCTCTATACGCCTCGAGAGTTCCAAGACGAGCCTAACGTTCACGTCGGCTTGGAGTAGGGCTCTCTGCAAGTCTCGAACAAGCTCCTTCACGACCGCCTCATCGACAACCGAGGCTCTGAAGAGCTTCTTCAGGGAACTGTAGAGTGAGGAGCCAAGCTTCTCTAGTACCAAAATCGGCCTCTCCAAACATAATGGTTAAGAGACTCTAAATCTTTACTCTTTCACTCCTATCGTTGTGGATATATTTCCTCACCCCTCATATTTATGGTTCTCGTCTAACAGCAACCTCAACGGGAAAATAAAGTTAAACGGGTGAATCTTCATAGGAAGATCGGGACTAATGCGACGTTGATCCAATCTTGTTCATTTCTACATATTCTAGGGCCGCCGCGACTATCAGCGGAAACGCTATCGTTACGTCGCAGATAACGGTTACGGCTTTCCCTTCGGGCTTAACTTTGCTCCAGCTTATCGCCTCCTCTAGGGTTGCGCCGCTCAAGCCTCCGGGTTCAGGGCGGTCCATGGTTATCTGTACGGCTAAGTCTACCCCTTCCCGGAAGGTGTTTGCGAAGAGAGCGAAGTGTTTCGGAACTCCGCCTCCAAGGATTATGATTCCAGCTTTGTCGGCCTCGTAGACCTTATCCATGAGCCTGCTCACGTCGAGGAGGGGGTCTACGTTTATCTTTCCGTCTTGGCCGTACATCCAGAGGTGGAAGCCGGCTATCGAGTCTAGGAAGGCTGGGCAGATTATTGGGACGCCCTTCCTCGCGGCCGTCGCGAGTATGGAGTTCTTGTCTGGAAGTCTACGCCCTATCTCGGTTAAAAGGTCTGTTATGGAGATTCTCCGCTTCATCTCGCTCGGCAGCTCGTCGAAAACCTTATATAACCAGTCCTCAAGGCCCTGGAAGGCCTTCTGCTCTATATATACGTCACCTATCCTCCCTATCTCCTCATCTTTCAGAACTTTATCGTCGGCTTTGAACGTTCCCCTATAATGCTTGAAGCCTAAAGACTCAACCATGTCATGAACAAGGTTGGCCCCAGTGGTCACTATGACGTCTACGTACCCGCCCTCCAACAGGTTCGCTATAATCTTTCTGAGTCCGCCGGGGACGAGTGGGCCGGCTAATGTTAGGAAGACCGTGCATCTTGGGTCTCCGAACATCTCAGCTACGATTTTGGAGGCTTCACCGATCTTCCCCGCCCCCAGAACCCCGGCCGCCTCCATCTCCCTAACAAGTTCACCTACGCTCATACCACTTTTAATCTCGATCTGCTTAACAGTCTTCATCCCGGCAACCCTCAACCTAGAGAGCGTAAAATCTCAAATATACCTTTTCTAACCCTTTAATCCAGTACTCGCGGGGAGGCAACAGTCATGAAGAGAGAGCGGAGAAACCTCATCGATTTGAGAAGTGACACCGTTACCTTGCCAACGGAGGAGATGCTCGAGGCTATAAGGAACGCGGAGCTCGGAGACGACGTCTACAGGGAGGACCCAACCGTCAACAGGCTTGAGGAGCTAGCTGCCAAGAAGATGGGGAAGGAGGCGGCTCTACTCGTCACGAGTGGAACTCAAGCTAACCTTGTCTCCGTGATGAGCAACACGAAACGTGGAGACTGCGTAATCCTAGAGGCTGAATGCCACATGTACCATTACGAGGTTGGGGGACTCTCAGCCATAGCTGGGGTTCTACCATGGCCAGTTAAGGGGGAGATGGGAATCTTGAATCCGGAGGACGTTGAGAAAGCCATAAAGCCTAAGAACATCCACCTCCCTGAGACGACGTTGATCTGCATCGAGAACACGCATAACAGGTATGGAGGAACAATCGTTCCCCCAGAGAACATCAAAGCGCTGAGCAAGGTCGCTGAAGAGCACGGTTTGAGGCTTTACATGGACGGCGCCAGAATCTTCAACGCGGCAGTAGCCTTAAAGGTTGATGTCAGAGAGTTCACGAGGCACGTCGACAACCTAATGTTCTGCCTCTCCAAAGGTTTGAGCTGCCCAGTTGGGTCACTCGTCGTCGGAGATGAGGAGTTCATAGAGAGGGCTAGGAAGATAAGGAAGATGCTTGGGGGAGGCATGAGGCAGGCGGGCGTGATAGCGGCCCCAGGCATCATAGCCTTGGAGAAGATGATCAACAGGCTTGAGGAAGACCATAAGAACGCTAGGCTTCTAGCTGAGGGACTCTCTAAAATTGAGGGAATCTCGATAAACCTCAAGACTGTTCAGACCAACATCGTCCTCTTCGACGTCGGCGGTTTAGGCGTGACCTCTGGAGAGTTCGTGTCGATGTTGAGGGAGCGGGGAGTCCTAGCCCTGCCACGCGAGGAAACTAAGGTTAGGATGGTGACGCATAGGGGAATAGAGAGGGAACACATCGAGCAGACTTTAAGGGTCATCGAGGATATTTCTAGGAAGGTGAAAGGGAGGCGAAACCCGAACCTTCTCAGCCCTTCACCCTAACGATCTTTCTTCTACCCAGTATTTGCCAGTATTCGATCTCAACGCCTTGCGTAAGTTTCTTTCTCAGGTTCTCGTCTTCAGGGAAGGGTGCCTCGAATACCTCATACGTTTCTAAGTCCATAATCTGGAGGGCTGAAGGGAGGGTTGCTATAACCTGGCCTCCCCTCTTCTCGATTATTGGAACGTCTACTTGGGCGCTGACAGGTTTCACGAAGCTCCTTTTAACGCCATCGAAGACCCCTATCGCCACAACTCGAGCCTTCGCTGAACCGTGCTTTCCGGGCTTCGACTTCGTTAAATCGACTATGCGGCACGGCTCCCCGTCTATGATTACGTAACTACCAACCTTGAGGCTTCCAATCTCTGCGGGCCTACTCATCTTCCATCATCCCAACGCCCAATAACGGGATCGTAACATTGCATAGATTATGGTTTCCTCTCCTTAAAATGTTATGATACTCGACGAGAAACTATAATGTTTAAGTATCGTTACTTCTGTTATTAGAGATTCAAAGAGATCGTTCTGGCGCGGTGGGTGTTTTGCCGAGGGTTGTGGGGCTTGTCGCCCGCCTAGATAAGGAAGCCGCTTTGAGACTCGCGGAACAAGTATCTAGACACCTGAAGTCTAAGGGTTTTAAGGTCTTCATGGAGGAGAATCTAGCTAAGCGCTTGGGAAGCAGGGAAGCCGTCTCCATAGAAGAGATGAGAGCCGACCTCGTTATCACTATAGGCGGAGACGGCACGATCCTCAGGACATGCCTGCGCCTACCGAAGCCTGAGCCTCCCATCCTAGCGATCGACATGGGTGTTCGAGGATTCTTAACTGAGGTTCCTCCCGAAAGAGCCGTCGAAGCCGTAGACCGATACATAAAGGGAGAGTACAACATGAAACGGTGCAGTAAGCTCGCATCCTACATTGGAGGGAGAAGACTGCCAGACGCGTTGAACGAAATCTTCGTTACGTCCCGCAGTCTCGCCAAGCTCCTCCACGTGAGGGTCTGGAAGAACGGTTCACTCGTGACCGACTGCAGGGTTGACGGGGTCATCGTGGCTTCTCAGGTAGGCTCAACCGGTTACTCGCTCTCGGCTGGAGGCCCGATCTTAGACCCTGAACTGGACGCCTTCGTCGTAACCCCTGTCTGCCCACTCACGGTTGTGAAGCCAACAGTCTTCGCTTCAAACACGGTCCTCACCATAGAGCTCGTCAAACCTAAGAGCGCAACCGTCGTTATAGACGGGCATTACCAGACCCAGATGAGCCGGGAGGAGCCCTTAATAAAAATCAAGAAGTCGGAGCATGAAACGGTCTTCATAAGGTTTAAGGACGATTTCTACCACCGCCTCAAGACGCGGCTCCTCTTCGTCAAGGAGGAAGCCGACCTAGAGTGAAGATTACAAATGGAGGTTAAGGACCGATAGGTTCCGATGTTAGAAGGAAAGCCCTGATTCTAGACGCCTCAGCCTTCATAGCGGGATACGACCCCTTCTCCGTCGAGTTTCAGCAGTACTCGGTACCCTCCGTAAGGGAGGAACTCCTTGAAGGATCGTTGCACAGATTGAGGTTCGAAGCCGCCTCTGAGAGGGGTAGGCTTAAACTCTTGAAGCCGGAAACCCGATTTCTGAAGGAGGCTGAGAGAGCCTCCAGAGAGGTCGGGGACCTAGTCTTCCTCTCCGACGCCGACCTAGAGATATTGGGCTTAGCTTTGCAGCTGAAAAGTCAAGGATACAAGCCGTTCATCGTGACGGACGACTACTCCATACAGAACGTCGCGGAGAAGGTGAATGTAGATTTTACTCCACTAGCGACCTTCGGGATAAAGTTTCAACTGAAATGGCTGAGGTACTGCCCGGCCTGCCGTAAGAAGTATCCGCCAGAGTACAGGTTTGAGGTCTGCG
>LUCD01000018.1 GCA_001593925.1 Candidatus Bathyarchaeota archaeon B26-1 | reverse complement strand
AAAGAGCTTGGAATATGGAGGGTTTGGATGCAACCCGGCTCAGAGTCAGAGAGAGCAATAAGGTTCTGTAGGGAGACCGGGATCAAAGTTATCCATGGGGTTTGCATAATGATACAACGTAGAACCGATACGTTCCAGCCTCCAGCCGAGGGCATGAGCCGATCGTAATTGAAGCCACAAGTCTGGGTTGACTGTGTAGATTTATACGTTAAACCCCAACCAAATAGCCCATATGTAATTTTAAATAGCGGGTTATACGGTTTCATAACTTTCTTCATAATGCTTTTTCTTAACATCCTTTTTGGCAAATTTAAAACAATGTGGACAAATGCAAGGCTTACGTGAACGTTAGTGAGCTAAACAATATGCTTATGTATATGTTAGCTGCAATTGTTCCTTTGCTGATCATAGTGGTAATTTACGAAAAGGCTGTTTAAAAAGAGGTATGTGAGGGTTTAGATGCCTACCGTAAAGTCCCTCATTTTCTTGATACTTTTAGTTATGCCTTTTCTTGCGTTTTTCTATCAAAGCAGAGAGGAAATTTTTATTTTAGCACAAGATAACGTATGTTTTGAAGTGTGGAAAGGCTTTAACAATGATGGTGTAGGCTATTCAGCTTTTGA
Organism: Candidatus Bathyarchaeota archaeon B26-1; assembly: GCA_001593925.1. Taxonomy (GTDB): domain Archaea; phylum Thermoproteota; class Bathyarchaeia; order Bathyarchaeales; family B26-1; genus B26-1. The sequence continues at coordinate 13,594 of LUCD01000018.1, read as the reverse complement.
AAATGGAAAATTTAGGATGTGGATTAATGACACAAGTGGTGGATGGAGCTTATCAAAGATCAGTAGGGGATTAATGCCTCACTACTGGGGTTTAAGATATGCGCCAATAAACGAAATCGAAATTAAAAAAACGATCAATTTCCTTTCATCGGACATAATCTTAGAAATAGACTTAAAACTTATAGATTATCGAAATTACACGGTTTCTAACTCAAGCATGAATGTAGCCATCGTTCTTTTCTTCGACGGATTCATCACAGACTATCAAGAAAAATGTTACCAGACAGAAATACAATTCTTCTCTTATTATGGCGATCGGATTCAGAAAGATCAAGAATGGTATTTTACGTGGCGAAACGATTCAGTAGCACAGTTTAAACTCTCAGATAATCTCCAAAAAGATGTATTCAAACATTACAAAATTAACCTTTTGCCTTACATCGAAAATATGATGAACTATTACAACTTAAACCATGTGAAGCTTAAACATATCGAAATCTTCACGGAAGCATATAAAGGCTACTCAGAATTTGAAGTGTATTCAGCTAAAATTTATCTTGACAGGAATCTCTTCTCTTCATCATTCGCAATCTTCATTATAACCTACTATATCTTCCTATTTGCTTACATAATTCTCAAAAAGGTAAGATATACTTCTAAACGATGATACTTTATTTTTTGAAAAAATTTAATCATCAATTTTTACCTCAACCTTTTTGAGTCGTTACCAACCTGCCTGCTGCCGGGATGGTTACGCTCAGATTGTTGTGTTTGTCTTCTCTAAAGGCTTGTCGACGACTGAACGGATATTAAGAGCTTTTCTAATATCTACTCTTTAGGGGAGACCGTTTCAGCTATGGCTCTAAAAAAGATGAATGACGACCTAAAGAAGAGGCTCTTGGACCTCTGTATGGATGTTGCTGGTTCTAGGGAGATAGTTGCGGCGTGTATGTATGGTCCTAGAGTGCAGGGTTACGGTGACGAGGGGAGCTATATAGAGGTTCTTTTGGTATTGAAGTCTAGCAGACACATCTTTAGGTGTCACTTAAAGCGTGTAACTGCTGATGGTGGGGAAGTCTTCATCCTAGTTGTCGATCAAGGTTTCTTCGAGAAGGACGTTGAGAGTGAATGGCTAGGAGGCCTCGTCGTCGACAATATTTTAACCCCATACGAACCTCTCGTCAACGGAGAGTACCTCCAACGAGAAGAGATAGAGGTGAAGAGGAGGATCATTCTAGAGATCGTGAGCAACCTCGTCCTAGAATATCCAGAAATGTCCTCGGAGATACTTCTAAAGCCCGAATACTTCCTTTACGAAGCTATGCGAAGAAGAGCCTTACTATTCCCTCTTATAACCTATAAATTTCTGAACGTCTTGAGGGACGACTTGAGAGAGAGAAACCTCAAGTTGATGCTGAACGGATTTAGGAAAGCCCTAGAAATCCTTGTGGGTGAGGGTGTCTTAGAGTATTCTGATGGATTCTTCAAGATCAGCAGGGGATACATCAGAACGCTCAAGAGGAGGAGGATTCTCTTCGTAAACATCTTCGGTTCCATAAGGAGGAGGATCATCCGTTACATCTTCACGGCCTTCCCAAAGATTAGGAGGTCGCTGATGATGGAGAAGGAGCTCTACATAGGTCTCCTGAGGGAGGCTAGAAACCTTTCAGCCCCAACCATTGGAGGCCTCACGAGGTTCTCGGAGCCTTTCTTAGCTCTATCTCCATCCGTCCCCTCACTTAAGGAAGACATGATCGACGAGTATCTGGAGAGATACATCTCGGAGGCCCCCCTCGAAAAGCTTGAGGACCCGGAGAAGTACATATTCATATCGACCCCTCTAGGGCTTGTCTCCCTGTCTGACAGGATAACGGTTGAGGACTTTTTGAGGAGGGTCATCCCATCCGATGAGCCCTATTCTGTCCTCTTCAGGAAACTCGGTGGGATTTTGAACTCGGTTTATGTCCTCGACATCCGTAGGGGAGGGAGAGAGGAACGAATCGTAGTCAAAGTCTTCAAGGACTGGTATGGGCTGAAGTGGTTTCCGTTGATCCTCTGGGCTTTAGGGACTAAGGGCTTCTCGGTGCTTGGAAGGTCGAGGCTGGAGAGGGAGTACGCGATAAACCGTTTCCTATCAGCCAACGGCATTTACGTTCCTAACATACTCTACGTGAGTCCGGGGGAAAGGATGATCTTCGAGGAATTCGTGGAAGGCCCTAACCTAACAGAAGTTGTGAGAAACATGGTTCTCTCTAAGGGTTCAGCGCTGAGCCTCATGGGCCTCCTAAGGATGGTTGGAGCTGAACTCGCCAAGGTTCACGGCTTAGGCGTGGCGCTCGGAGATTGCAAACCCGAGAACGTGCTGGTAGCTCCCGACGGGAGGATCTGCTTCGTCGACCTCGAGCAAGCATCCAAGGGTGGAGACCAAGCTTGGGACATAGCAGAGTTCCTATACTACACAGGACACTACGTCCCGTTATTCTTGGTGGACATCGTGAAGGAGATAAGTAGGAGTTTCCTTGAGGGATACTTGGAGGGCGGAGGCAAACTAGAGAACATCAGGAGGGCAAGGTCTATACGTTACATGAAGGTCTTCAGCTTCTTTACGCCCCCGAACATCATCTTGGCCATCCGTGAGGTCTGCGGAGAAATACTAAATACTTGGAGCTCCATCTGATCTGAAGGTGGCTGAACAGTGGCTGAGAGAGGGGGGAGACGCTTAAGCCTCACATTTTACGGCGGAACCGGCGAGGTTGGAGGGAATAAGATTCTTCTCCAAGACGGAGACACGAGGGTCATACTGGACTTTGGAATGTCCTTCACTCTGAGGCGCCAGTACTACTCGGACCCTTTCCTCTCACCTAAAGGTGAGGTTGGCCTCCTAGAGTTCGGTCTGCTCCCGAGGCTTAAGGGTGTGTACAGGTTTGAGGATTCTGAACCGGGAATCGACGCTGTCCTACTCTCCCACTCTCACATGGACCACTCGGCGTACGTCTCCTTCATAAAGAGGGAGATTCCAGTATACTGCGGTGAGGCTACAGCCACTATACTGAAGGCGCTGGACGAGGTTCGCATAAGCGGCTTCGAGTTCGACATGGAAAACCTAGCTTTCAGAACGTTCAGAACCGGGGATAAGCTCCGCATAGGCGGTTTAGAGGTCGAACCGATCCACGTCGATCACTCGGTCCCCGGATCATACGGTTTCGTCATCTACACATCTTCTGGAGCCGTTGTCTATACGGGAGACTTCAGGATGCATGGGTCTAAACCTGAACTGACCGAAGACCTGATAAGGAAGGCTTCAGAGGAGAGGCCGATCGCCGTGATCTCGGAGGGTACGAACGCCGTGGGCGTGGAGGTCTCCTCCGAAGCAGAAGTTAGAGAGAAGATACGCGAAATCGTGAATCGGGCTTCCGGGCTCGTCTTGGCGAACTTCTCATGCGCCGATATAGACAGGTTGAGGTCCTTCTATTCGGCGGCTGAAGAGAGCGGCCGGTACTTGGTCATTACCTTGAAGCAAGCTTATCTTTTAGAGAGGCTGAGCACAGACATTCATCTGGAGGTTCCGAGGCTTGACGACGAGAGGCTCCTAATCTTCCAGAAGTCTAAGAAGCGTTACTTCGGCTGGGAGAAGGAGGCTATGAGCCTCGGCAAGACTATCAACTCCTCCCAAATATCAGAGATGCAGAAGAGGGTTCTCCTCATATTGACCCTATACGACATGGAGGAGCTCTTGGGGATCAACCCTAAACCTGGCAGCTGCTACATACTCTCGGCTTCGGAGCCGTTCAACGAGGAGATGGAGCTCGACTTCAACAAGATGGTGAACTGGCTTAAGCATTACGGGTTACCGCAGTACCACGCTCACGTCTCAGGACATGTTACCCCACTACAACTGAAAGAAGCCTTGAGGAGGATGTGTGCAAAGAAGGTCTTCCTAATTCACGGAACGCACTTAGACCTTTTGTCAAAGTTTATGAGAGACCTTGAGAGTGAGATCGTAATCCCTGAGAAGGGTGTGAGGTACGAACTTTAAGTTCTCGGCTTCGTCAGAGCCTCTCTGAGCTCTTCCAGTTCCTCATCGTTGATCCACCCCTCGGTGGAGAGCTTGGAGAGGCCCTTCAGGATCATTTTACGGGTTCTCCTCATCCTTAAAATGTTAGATTTTAGGCATGCACTCCTTATTCTCTCCTCAAGGAGAGGTTCCGCCTCAACTATGTCGATGAACTTGTTTATGAGAGCCGAGATCGGCCTAGACCTCTCTCTCAAGATCATCCTTACCCTCTGAGCTCCCAGTGCGCCCTTGAACTTGGCGGACACTCCGTAGCTGCCTACCAGTGATGGAGGGAAGACTGTGTACCTTCTCTTCGGACCCCGCTTATAGCAGGCTAGGAAAAATGGTACGTAAACTAGAGTGAGCTTTCTCTTGGCCATGGGGACGCTCATCTTGAGAATGTCGGTTGGGCGCGGCCTCCTCGAGTCTATCAAACTGTTTATCTGAGACACGATCTTGAAGGTTAGGTCCTTTAAGGTTTTTATGATCTCCTCATTGGCTTTTATCTCAGAGTCTCTAATGGCTTCTATCCTCCTGACCTCGGCATCAGCCTCACCTATCTCAGCGTCATACTCGGATCTCAGCCTCGAGACTTCGAGGTCTCTCAAAACCTCAGCCTCCTTAATCTCAGCGTCCAGCTCTTTGAGCCTCTTCTTAATCTTGTTTATCTCCATCTTTGAGCTCTCGCGTTCCGTCTCCCAGTATTTCAGTCTTTCTTCGTCTCTCCGCGTTTTGCAAGTGAATATCTCGCTCATGCATCGATCTATGTACGCTTTCAGTCTCTCTTTTCGGGCCTCAAGATCAGACTTCTCTTCTTGAAGTTTCTGTATCCGCTCCTTGACGACCTTACAGGCTTTCAGAACCTTCTCGTTGTATATTCTCTTCAATACGTCTACCTTCTTCTCAAGCCTCTTTCTTGCGCGTTCGATCTCCTTCTCGGTCCTCCTCTGGATTCTCTCGCTTCCCAGCATCAGGGCGTTGATGTGCTTCTGGGTCTTGCTCGTTAAGGCTCTTATAATGTTACGGAGGCTCCTCTCGTCGGCCTCCAAAGTCTTTGTGAACTCGTGGACACCCTTCACTATCTCTTCGACGCGGTTCACGTCGATCCTAGGGATCAGGACGACCCTGTCGGGGATGACATCTCTAACTCTCCTAGCAGACTCGAGGTAAAGAATGAAGTCTTCTATGAAGCTTGGGTCCGTCACTAAGCCTTCCACCTGCTTCTTACCGCTTCCCAAGAACCCTCTGAAGTAGTTGAGGTTGTGGTTCAGGAATGCCAAGTACGTCTCAAGCCTTTCGGAGCTAACCTCCATCTCCTTCTGGAAGACCCTCGTGTCCGGCAGAATGTCGAACGGAATCTCATGCTTCAATATTCCGAAACCCTCAAAGAGCAGAACTCTGTTCCTTAGAGGGTACATCCAGAATGGGTAGCAGACCTCCGAGATGAAAAGAATCTTCTCCGGAGGCCTCTTTAAGATTAGGCCCCCGCCCTTCTCCTTCTCAGACTCCGTTATCGAGAAGATCGTTGCTAGAGTGAGTTCCCTTGTCACCTTCCCTTTGCGTTCTGGAGCTGGAGCCGCGAAGGGGAGTAGGAGCCTAACCACTTCCCTAGACAATTAACTACACCATATCACACTGCAAGCTACGAATAAGATATGTCCATTAAGACAGATTTAAGGTTATTTGACTTCCCATTTCTTTACGGATGGAACGAGATGCCGACGGGAAGGGGTTAAGAAGCTGGAGGCTCCGAAGAGTCGTCCAGCCCCTCCTTTCCGCCCTCCCTCCTCTCGATGTACCTGAAAAAGATTTTCTCCCAGTCGATCCTGAGTATGGCGAATAAGACCACGACCAGAAGCAGGGTTGTGATGACCGTGGTCCACATCCCCCCACTCTCGCCCAGATATTTCCTCACGATCTCGATGGACATCCTTCCACCATACGCCAATATGAAGCACATCAAGATCTTACCAGCAAAGGAGGGTATGAACGCCTTGAGAAACCCGTATCTCATCATGCCGAGGGGTATGAAGAGCAGGTCGTCAGGGAGCGGGGTCAAAGCGAAGAGGAAGATCGTTATTGAACCGTAACGGTTAAATACTTTCAACATGTAATCCATCTTCCTCCTCCGCTTCTCGTTTACTACGGTTCTCCCATAATACCCCAGAATGTACCCGGAGAACTCGCCTAAAGCTGAACCTAAACCTCCAGCCACAGCCAGTAGGGAGGGCTCCAAGAACTGGCCCATCATGAAGATGATGATCGTGTATGGGATAGGGAAGATTATCGAGACCGATCCGATAAGGCTCACCAAGAAGATGCCGAAATACCCATAGTTATAAGCGAGCTCCTCGATCCATCCTTGAAGATCAATCAAGGCAAGAAGGAGAAACCGCCACCATCCGTTCCACAATTCCTGAACCCCAAATATTTTGGAGTCTCCGCCCTTAAAAGTTAATCCCGCACCAACTAGGAGACAAGTAGGAAACCTTAAAATCTCGATTGACAATAAATATGTTCTCGGGGCTGATAGCTTTTAAGACCAGACGTTTAGATGAATTCTTCGGTGGAGCGGAAGAGCCCAGTTTGAGTAGAGGAGAGAGCCGACAAGAGAAGAACCTTCAAGATCGAGACGCCGCTCCTATACGCCGCGAACCCGCCGAGGCACCTTCTCCAAACGATCTACCCCCCTCATACTTCATCTCAGCCACTTATGATGGGAAGAGACGTAGAGCCGTAATAAAGCTCTACGAGCCCAAGTCGAGGCGCATCTACACATGGTACGATAATACTGGGCACATGCCCTACTGCTACACAAATGTGCCTCCAGAAGAACTCGAGAAGATTGAACGTTTGGTCAAACATCCCGGGTTCGACCACTTCGAGACCGTGGAACTGTACAATGCTCTTCTAGACCGGAAGGTTAAGGTCACGAAGGTCGTAGCTAGAGACCCCTTAGCCATAGGAGGCCTACCCAGAGGATGCATTAGAGACATAATCCCCGAAGAGTACCCGAAGGTCTTTGGAGACAAGAGGGAGGTTAAGGTCTGGGAGGCCGCCATCAAGTATTATCAGTGTTACATCTATGACCGAGGTCTGGCTCCCGGCATGATCTACGAGGTTAAAGATGGAAACCTCATCCTCTTCCGACATGAGGAGTACGAGAAGAACGTGAAGAGGCTCTTGGAGGAGCACTTCAAAGACGAGCCTGAAGACCTTTACAGATACGTTGAGATGTGGGCCCGGCTACTGGAGTATCCGGCTCCAGACTTCAGGAGGGTCGCGGTTGATATTGAAGTCTTCTCCCCCTGGGTCGAGGCAACCGGTCTACTGAGAGTTCCAGACCCGCGGGAGGCCGAGTATCCAGTCATCTGCGTCTCCTTCGTGGACTCCGAAGGGCTGAAGAGAGTTTTAATCTTGAAGCGCAAAGATGTAAAGGAGGGCTCCCTAGACCTACCGCGGGACGTTCTAGTCGAGTTTTACAACTCCGAGAAAGACCTGCTCTCAGCCGTCTTCAGAACAATCTCAGAGTACCCCTTCCTCATAACGTTCAACGGAGACGACTTCGATCTAAGGTATCTCTTTCACAGGGCTGAGAGGCTCGGCTTCAGCAGGAACGATATCCCGATAGAGCTTGGGAGGAACATCTGCCTCCTGAAGCATGGAATCCACATCGACCTCTACAAGTTCTTCGGAAACCGGTCCATCCAAGTCTACGCCTTCAGCCAGAAGTACCGGAACATAACGTTGAACGAGGTTGCCCGAGCCCTGCTTGGAGAGGCCAAATTCGAGATTACAAGGCCGATCTCTGAGCTAACTTACGGTGAACTCGCCAAGTACTGCCTCAAGGACTCCGAGTTAACGTTGGAGTTAACATCATTCAACAACGATCTGGTGATGAAGCTCCTCCTCGCCCTCACGAGGGTAAGCCGTATGCCGATGGAGGATGTGAGTCGGCAAGGCGTCTCGAGATGGATCAGGAGCTTCATGCAGTACGAGCATAGACGGCGGGGCATGCTTATCCCAAACAAGGAGGACATAATAGCTGTTAAGGGAAAGACGGCGACGAAGGCCATAATAAAAGGAAAAAAGTACAAGGGAGCCATAGTCGTAGAACCCAAATCCGGAGTCCACTTCAACGTCGCAGTTATGGACTTCCAGAGCCTCTACCCCTCCATAATCAAAGTTCACAACTTAGGCTACCAATCGATCCTCTGCCCCCATAAAGAATGCAGGAACAACAGGGTTCCGGATACACCGCACTGGGTATGTACAAAGAAGAGGGCTTTGGAGAGCGCCCTGATAGGGTCGCTGAGAGACCTCAGGGTCAGATGGTACAAGCCCAAAGCTAAGGATAAGAATCTCCCCAAAGAGCTTAGAGACTGGTACGGCGTTATACAGAGCGCGTTGAAGGTGATACTGAACGCCTCTTACGGTGTATTCGGGGCTGAAACCTTCGACCTCTACTGCCCGCCAGTCGCTGAGGCCACAGCCGCGATCGGGAGAAGCGTCATAACCCGGACGATAGAGAGGGCCCGTGAACTCGGAATCGAGGTTCTCTACGGCGACACTGACAGCATCTTCCTCAAGAACCCGACTAAAGAGCAGATCGAAGCCCTCTCCGAATGGGCTGAGAAGGAGCTCCAGCTAGAGCTGGATGTCGATAAGGTTTACCGTTATACCGTTTTGAGTTCTAGAAAGAAGAATTATCTAGGTGTACTCTCCGACGGAAGTGTCGACGTGAAAGGCCTAACTGGAAAGAAGAGGCACATCCCACTCCTCATCAAGAAAGCCTTCGACGAGATGGATAGGAGGCTCAGCCAGGTGAATACCCCAGCTGACTTCGAGGAGGCCCTCAAGGACATCCGAAAGATAGTGCGTGACAGTTACATGCGGCTGAAGAGGAGAGAATGGAAGGACCTGAACGAGCTCGCTTTTGAAGTAGTCTTGGGAAAGGCTCCAAAGGCGTACCGAAAGACCACTCCCCAACACGTCAAGGCCGCAATGATCCTTGAAGAGAGAGGTGAGGAGCTGAAGGCCGGGGACACGATAAGATTTGTGAAGGTCGTCGGGGAGCCCCGCGTCAAACCCGTGAAGATGGCTTCTAACTTTGAGATCGACGTCGACGAGTACATAAAGTATCTGCGCTCAACGTTTGAGCAGGTTCTTGATGCTTTAGGCTTGGAGTTCGATGAGATAATAGGGTTGACTCGGCTCGAACAGTTCATGTAAACTCTCTGAAGAAGCCTCTTAACCCTTCATCTTCTCGAACATCTTCTCGAGGGTCCAACGGATCGCGGATTTGAGTTCCCTCCTCCTCTCAGGCGTAACGTTCTTTAGAACTATCTCGCGGATCACGTCGCCGTCCAGCCTTACCTCGTAGGAAAAGGCCTTATCGGGGAGAAGTTCACCCTTCTCAACGGCCTCCTGATCCTTCTCCCTCATCTTAACTAAAACCCTGTCCAGAAGGAACGATCTGAAGGGCGGAGTGTTAACGTTGAACTCCTTGTCTCGAGAAAGCGTGACTCTCATTGAGTCCTCTTCCTCATAAACCTCTGCGAGGATCTCACCCGTTATCGTCTTCAGCCGGCTTGTAGGAGGCTTCATCTCCAGCCTTGCAGGCTCCGGAAGCTCAGGCCTTTTGAAGCTCTTTTCGAGCAGAATCTCGTTAACGAACTTCAAAACTGCTCGAAGCCCTTCAAGTTCAATCTCTAAGTTTCTGACGCGTTCCTCAAGGATGTCCCTGATCTCCGCGAGCCTCTTAACCTCATCCTCTTGGCTCATAGGGTTTCTCCTCATCAAGGTAGTGGCAAAACATCCTTATCAAGGCTTCTACAGTTTCTCCAACTGAACAGAAAGCATTTACCGATCAACCCCAAAATAAAGCCGACGGAAATGAAGAAAAAGAGGTGTAAAGAGGCATAACTATAAAAATATAAGGAGTAAAAAGTTCTATGGAGACTCGTCAGAGTTAGGGTAGTGGCTCTGTATGAGCTTCCGACGCGTTCCAACGGGCATACCTGAATTCGACGAACTTATCGAAGGGGGTTTCCCAGAGAATAGTATGATACTTGTAGTGGGTTTCCCCGGTGCTGGGAAGACAACGTTCTCCGGGCAGTTCCTCTATACTGGAGCTGAGAGGTTCGGTGCGAGGGGCGTTTATGTGTCCTTCGCTGAGACTAAGCAGACATTCATAAGGAACATGCTTAGGTTTGGTTGGGACTTCGAGAGGCTTGAGAAGGAGAGGAGGATCGCCATCCTAGACCTTTCAGTTACTAGGGAAGCCGGGTTACAGACGAACCTGAACACAATGATGGAGACCATGACTTCTCTAGGCGCTGAGAGGCTTGTCATAGACTCCTTCACGGCTATAAGCATGGCCTTGAAGGAGGATATAGACGTAAGGGTTATGATTCATCTCCTCTACAAGTTCCTGAAGAAGGCTAACTGCGTCTCACTTGTAATACTGGATCAGCCCTGGGGGTCAACTTCCATCGGGCAAGGTATAATCGAGTTCTTGGCTGATGGCATAATCCACTTAGAGACATACTTCGACGAGAACCACACACTTAGGAGGAGGCTCCGCATATTAAAGATGAGGGGGACCAAACACTCCCTCTCCCCCCATGAATATGTGATCAACGAGAACGGCTTCGTGATTCTGAAAAAGAAGAGATACACGGCGGAGAGCCTCCAGAGGATGACCATGCCCGCACTCTGGAACATAGCCAAAGAACTAGGAATCTCGAGGAAAGGTAGAAAGCAGGAACTGATAGACAGGATACTCAGAGCCGTTGAAGGCTCAGAGAACACGTACACGCCAACGACCCGAAAGAGGAGGAAAAAGAGGTCTTCCAAAAGTTCAAGGAGCAAGAAGACCAAAAAATCTCTGAAGGGAACGAAAGCCGAATGAAGGATGTTAGAAGTGAATGTTAAATAGGGCCTGTGAAAACATTATTGTTTGAGGGTTTGAGATGCCGAAGATTGAGGGTGACGCTAAGGCTGAGCTCCTCTGTACGCGCGTAACGTCGGTTATAAAGGAGGCCGTTCTTAGGGAGTCGAGGATGGAGGGCCTAACGGCTTCGGAGTGGCTACGCAACCTCGTGGTTAAGGAGCTCAAGGAGAGGGGTGCGCTACCGAAGGTCTACAGGTTTCCTCCGCTGGAGAGTCGGTAGCTTCATCCTTCACCTTATCGAACGGCTTCTTTAGTAAGGCTTAAGTATGCGGTCTTCGGATTGTTATGTCTCAAGTGGTTGGTATGAGGCTCTTCGGAAGGAAGAAGAAATCCGACGTCAAGAAGTCTAACTACGACATCTTTGGTGGAGCAACGGTAACGAGGGTTGAGGGAGGCTACGAGATTACTTGGAGGAGCCCGAACCTGACCTCTGTACGTTTGACTTCCATGCCTAAGCTCGACGAGGGACTCTCGGTGAAACGTGAAGGCGACACGATTCATATTCTATCCCCCGAATGCAAACTCACCATAATCTCTAAAAACGGCGAAACCGAGGCTTACATCTCAAAGATGTGAACAAGGAACAGAAACAACCACAAACTTTTTCTTTTTCCAATTCGACTATCAAGGATGTGTGAAAGGAAATTGTCGGAAGCCGTTAGGATAGTTGAGAGGAGGGAGATTCCCGCCAACGCGAAGATGATCCATGGCCTCCCCGACGTTGGGCTTGTAGGTGTAATCGCAGTCTCGCAGATAATATCCCAGCTCAAGATGGTCGAGGTTGCCTACCTGGACTCCGACCTTATCCCCCCAATAATAGTTCTCCATAACGGCCTACCCCACTCACCGATAAGAATCTTCGGCCAAGACGACCTCTTAGTCTTGATCTCGGAGATAGCTATTCCAGCCGGGTTCCTCCAGCCTCTCATGAGAGCGATAGTGGACTGGATGGACGAGAAAGGTGTGGAAACAGCGATCTCGCTTGGGGGTATAGCTACTCCGAACAGGCAGAACATAGAGTCCCCAAAGGTTTTCGGGGCAGGCTCGAATGAGCTATCGCTGAAGATACTCCGCGAGAAGGAGATAAACATTATGAAGAGGGGGTTCCTCGTCGGCTCTCAAGCTCTGATCCTACATTACTGCGCTGAAAAGGATATAACGGCTATCGCCCTCCTAGCTCAATCCTTCTATAACTATCCGGACCCTGAAGCTGCCGCCGCCGTCATATCTGCCCTCAACCAAATAGTTAAAGTACCGGTTAACGTCTCTGAGCTCCTTGAGAAGGGGGAGGAGGTCCGCTTGAGGATGCGAGACATCATGAGGCGGACACAGTCCGAACTTGTAAGGATGAGGAAGTCCCAAGAGTACGATATACCTCATTACTATGTGGCCTGAGAGGGGGGATGAAAACACCATGCGGAGGAGGCGTTCAATCTTTGACATAATCCGTGAGTACATGGAGGAGTTTGAGCGAGCTACGGAGGAGGTTCTAAGCGCCTTTGAACAGCCGAGCTGGAACTTGGAGACGCATTCCTTGCAACCCCTATTCAACATCTCAGTGACCGCTGATGAGGTGATAGTCACGGCTGACCTGCCATACGCGGACCCAAAAACCCTTAAGATCGAGTCTGTAGACGAGAACCTGATCGAGATTACTGCCAAGATGAGGGTTAAGGTGAGGTTTGAGGATTTCGGGGTCTCCCATAGGGAGGGCGAATTCTCCTCTTTCCACTCTAGGATTCCGCTTCCCGTTCCGGTAGACGCAAGCAGAGCTAAGGCTTCCTTTAGACGCGGAATCTTGGAGGTCCGCCTACCCCGAAGAAGAGGCTATAGAATCAGGGTAGAATAGGCCGGTTAAAGGTTACGCGACGAGTTAACTCTTGTACGTCTTCAAGATACAAGTCTTCTCTAAACGATTGGAGTAACCCTTCCGCCTAACGGTTTAGAAGACCCAAAGTCTCGTCAATAGTAACCGCTACCTTATCCAGGTTTTCAAAAACGCGGTTTATGTCGCGTTGGACCTCCCTAATCGTGCTTCGCAGACTCCTCCCACGGAGCTTGTACTGGTTCTCGTGGTAGATGACGAGGCCTCTCTTAATCATGAGGTTGAGGTGGTGGACGATCGTCCCCCTAGTTAAACCTATCTTCTTAGCGAGCTCGTTGCTTGTGAAGCCCTTACCGTCTTTGGCGGCTTCGAGCAGTAACTTGAAGATTCTGGCGGCGGTCTTCCTTTTGTCTCGAGGCTCTAGGAAACCGAAGCTCCTGCATATCCACTCAATATCCTGTTGGTAATCTACTGTTGGAGGCATCCTCACGTCTAAGATTCTGTATTCGGCTAAGGCCTCTTCTCTCAGTGCGGACAAGTTTAAACCACCATCTATTTGTTTATAATTTATTCTCTTAGTAAAACTTATATATTTTTTGTTTACCAAAAATAAACTGGACCGAGTTGTAGAGGGTGAGTCGACATGGCGTATTTGGCTCAGACTCAGACCGGTCAGCCTGTTCTCATATTGAAGGAGGGGACTTCTCGTAGTCGTGGTAGGGAGGCTCAGCGTAACAACATTATGGCTGCCAGGGTGGTT
>LUCD01000017.1 GCA_001593925.1 Candidatus Bathyarchaeota archaeon B26-1 | reverse complement strand
CTTCCCTGACTCCTTCCTCGTGGAAGGCTCCGACCCAGCATGCCCCTAAACCTAAAGCGCAGGAGGCTAGGAGGAGATTCTCTATGGCGGCGGCCGTGTCTTGGATACAGTAAAGTTCTGCTCCTCTGCTTCCATACCCCCTCCACGACCTCTCCCTGTCAGCGCAGACAACTATGACGACGGGCGCCTCCTCGATGAATGTCTGGTTCAAGGCGGCTGAAGCCAGCTTCCTCTTGACCTCACGGTTTCTCACAACTATGAACTCCCACGGCTGTATATTGCCAGCCGATGGAGCCTTCCGAGCTGCGTCTATCAGCCTCCTAACGTCCTCCTCGGAGACGTCTTCACCAGTGTAGGCCCGAATACTTCTCCTAGACTCTATGGCCTCGAAGAGGTCCATCAGTCTTTCCCCCAAACTTTGTTGTCAGAAGATATTTTAATGTTTATCCAATGTTATTGGAAGGGTGGGGACTGCTTCCTAGAGGAGCCTCTGAGTTTCTATCAACGTTGTTCCATGGTTCTGCCAGTCGTCCGTGACCTTCATGATCTTTGGCAGTCTACCCGTCAATCCCACGCGGCCGCCCCTCACTATAATGGCTCCTCTAACCCCCCTTATCTCCCGGGCTCTCCACAACCCCTTCAGGATGGAGGCCTCGATGTCCCCTCCGGAGACCGCGTTACAGATGGAGGTTGCGGCGGCGTCGGCTATTGAAGCCCTATCGGCGACCACAGTTACGGAGTCTGCGTCTCCGAAGCTCAAGGCGTGGCCGAACCTGCTTGAGCTCGTAGCTACGCCCATTGAGCAGTCTTCCTCAGTTACTTCGAGGCACATCCTCCCCGAGAAGGAGGGGTCCGCGGAGAGTATAGCGATGTGTATGGGGCGGTCCGTGGAGACCGATACTTCGCCGCCGTCCTCGACTAAGGCTAACTTTGCACCGCACCTAAGCATTGCTTCCATAGCCATCTCAGCTAAGGCTCCGGCCACCGCCGCCATGGGTCCAACCCCAGCCGCCTCAGCCGCCTCAGCCATAACCTTAACCACTTCCGGGGAGTCCGCTTCAACCTCGACAGGCTCCAGAGAGTACCTGAACTTCGGGTTTTCCCGTACATACTCGACGAGGCGTTTCCGGTTGCTCCTTATGCTCTCAACGGCCTCCCTTATAGCGGCCTTCTCGTCGCTCTTAATGTGGACCCGCGTCTCGTCCACCGCGAACCCGTACTCGTATATCTTTCTCCTTGGCCTCGTCAATTCTCTCCCGCCTATCCACCTTTAGGGTATGCTGATAGCCTTCACCGGGCAAGCCTTGACGCAGACCTTGCACGTTACACACTTCTCCTCGACGAAGTCGATCGTCCAGTCAGGCCCGAACCTCAAAGCCCCGGTTGGGCAGGGTGAGATGCAAGCTCCGCATGATATGCACTTCTCTAGGTCTATCTGCAAGGTCTCCGTTAAGAGCTGAACCTCAACCCCGGAGTCTTGGAATAGGCTGATCACCCTCTGAAGCCTCTCCCCCTCCGCAGGGATCGAGACTACCAGTTCGCCCCGTTGAGCGTCAACCTTGGCCTCCAAGATGTTTAGTGGAACCCCCGTCTTCAGTATGACCGTGGCAAGTATGGGTTTCTCCACAACTTTGGGTGAGTAGATCAGTCTGAGCCTCATCCCGTCGGCCTCCCCACGAGCCTTCTAGAGACGTCGTCGGTCGTTAAGATTCCGACTACGCGCTTAAACCTGTCCACGACTGGAACTCCGGATATGTTGTGCTGAGCCATCCTCCTCACAACCACGTCTACCGACTCGTCCCCGTAGGCGGTGATCACCCTCCTCGTCATGATCTCCTCGAGCCTCTCGCTCCCCTGGGCTATAGCCTTAGCCAAGTCCCATGAGGTCACGATTCCCAGGAGCCTTGAATCCTTGTCTACTACGGGTAGGTGGTCGACACCCCTCTCGACGAGCTTCTTGGCGACGGTCTTGATGTCGTCCTCGGGGCTCGCGGTTACAACGTCTCTCCTCATCAGGTCTTGGACGGTGAGTTCCCTCCTCCGGAGTTTCATGGGCTTGAACTCCCTATACTTCGGGAGGGGCTCCACGGGCTCCGTGAGGAAGAACTCTCCCTCAAGTATCCACTTTTTCAGCACCTCAGCTATCTCGAGGGCCATCTTGTAGCTCGACAGCGGCGAGGATGGGACGTCCCTGCCGTTGATCGTAACCTTGCCGGACCTCAACTCCGCGTATGAGACCTTCCTCACCACCGGCCTCAGGTCGGGCCTCAACGGGGCTCCGTAGTCTCGAATCTTCACGTAGATGTCTTCGTCTCTGAGGGAAGCCGTCTCCGCAACCCTCATGTTGATTATGGGTATGGGGATTCCTACCCCCACGTAGAGGGTTGTCCCATAATTGTAGAAGGAGGCTCCCCGCAGGTATCTGTTACTCATCTGCTTCATGTCCCCCTTCACCATCAATGTTCCGAAGCCTCCTTGAGGAGAGTGCTGAGTTCCCTCACCTATTATGTAGCCTACCCCTCCCCCAAGGAAGATGCGGGTTCCCACACCTATGGTCTCGTAGTACCTGTCCTTGCAGAGGGGGTTGAGCTGGCCAGCCCCGGAGAAGGTTACGTTTCCGTAGTTCGGTAGGAGCGTGCCCATATACGTGTAGAGCACCCTGTCGCTACTGTTCGTGGCGGCGTCGTAGGTTTGATAGCAGTTTCTCGGATTCACGAGCACAGCTTGGTTCAGGTCGTCAAGCGTTATGGTGGTCTCCACGTGTCTACGTGGGTAGCAGTCGGTCCCGTAGGACTCGCCTCGGAGCTCAACCTCCTCGCCGGAGAGGAGGTCCTCTATGACGTGTCCGCCTCCATACTCGAAGCCTCTGGTCTCGCTCATGGCTGCTGCTCCGAGGTAGCCGTCCACGGCGGCCAACCCCTTATAGACCGGAACGTCGTTCAGCCAGCACCTGACCATCTTTATCGGAGGGTTTGCGTGGCCGAAGTTCAAGAAGGCTCCTGAGCTGCACATGGCCCCGAAGGTCCCGGTGGTCACGACGTCAACCTCTTTGGCCGCGACTTCTAAACCGCTACTCTCAACGAGGTCGATCATCTCTTCAGCCGTGAGAACGACGGCGTCGCCACGCTTTATCTTCTCATTGATCTCCTTCACCGACCTAATCCGTCTGGACTGTTCCTTCCCACCCATCCCTGAACCTCTCTTAATATTCATTTTTGCATATTTTTGACGATAATATGTAAAATATTTAATATTTAAGGGTTGTTCTCGCTGTTCATGGGTGGTGATGCCTGCTTGGAGAGGCTGTTGAGGGGGATGCACCACCTAGAACCGCTCTTAGGATTAAACTTAAATCTAGCCGAGTTAAATCTTACTGAATGATGTCCCCCGTAGATGTGTGAGCGTTCATGATCAGAGAGAAGCTCCTGTCCGCGCTTGCCCACGAATTTAGAGCCCGCATACCACAGTTCAAGATGGACTCCCCAGACTACCAGATGATCCTCTATGCCCAAAGGGACCTCGAAACGTGGCTGAGGATCAAGTGGGGTGCGGAAACCCCCTACGCCGTCTACAGGAGACTCGAGAGATATCTCCTCGGAGACTATAAGAGGCGGGTGGACTTCAGAACCTTCTTGAGCGTCTGGCTGGAGAGATGGCTGGAGAAGTGGAGGGAGAGAGTTAAGATATTACCCAAGATGCCGAAGGTTCCCCCGAAACATGCGAAGCTCCTCGAGAAGGCTAAGAAGCTCTACAGGGAGATGGACCACGCGTACGAGCTCAAGGAGATGGTGATCCGGAAGCTCATCGAGCAAGGAGAGATATGCATGACCGGGTTCATAGCCGAGAACATGATAGTGAACGAGATAGCTAAGCGCCTGCGCAGGTGGGGAGGCGATCTTGAGGCTCCCAGCATCGACCCACTGGATATACTGAACTCCCTCATACCGAGGATTAAGAGGCTTCCGAAAGAGAAAGGCCCCTTACTCTTCCTGAAAGTCGGCGTATACCTATAAAGGGAAGGCCCTCCTAGAATAAACAATTTTATAGGCGTCCTCCTTTCTTTATTGTGGGGTGTTCGTCTTTGGTCTCGGCGTGCGTTCTAATACGGACTAGACGTGGAGAGTTTGAGGATGTTGTTAAGGCTGTGAGACAGATAAAAGGTGTGGAGAGGGCGTTCCCCGTCCTCGGAAGATACGATGTAGTCGCTGAACTCGAGGCCTCGGACCACACTGAACTTGGGAAGACGGTGCTCCGTATGAGCAGGATCGCGGGGGTAGTCTTCACGGAGACCCTTGTGGAGGTTAAACAGTAAGGAGGGCTTTAACTATGCTCAACGCTTGTATCCTCTTGAAGGTTGTCCCGACGAAGGCTGAAGCGATCCTAAAAGCCGTTAGAGAGATAAAGGGTGTCAGGAAGGCCTATTTCACCTACGGGAGATTCGACATAGTGGTCTTCGTTGAGGCCGAGAACTACAAGGACTTGAGGGTTATGACCACGAAGATAAACTCTCTGGATGGTGTGAGAAGCACGGAGACGTTAGCGGAAGCCTAAACAAACCGCTAAAAAGTATCAGTCAACGTATAAAAGGGACGTTTATCAAACGAGGCGTCAACATCCAACCTACATATTCAGAAAAGGGTTAGAGATGGGAAGTAGCGGATTATACATAGTTCTCCTCTGTCCCCGATGCGGCTCGGTCAGATACGCCAAGGAAGGCCAGAAGACCGCTCAGTGCCTCCGATGCGGCTACAGGATACCCCTAAACCCCTTTAAAGTTAAGATTCTCTTAAGGACTAGAAGCAGGGAGGCCGCGGCTGAAGCCGTGAAGAGATTCAAGGTGAAGGCCGCGGAGGCCCGTAAGGGAGCTAAGGCGAAGGGGGTGAGGAGGCTCAGGCTGGCCTAACCCCCTTTCACGCACGTCCTACAACCTTCCCCGGGTTCAATATGTTGTTGGGGTCGAAGGCCCTCTTGATCTCCCTCATGAGCTCGATTTCTTTACTGCTTAAGGCGAGCTTTAGGTCTTTGATCCTCGTCTCGCCTATTCCGTGTTCCCCGCTTATCGCTCCTCCAAGCTTCACGGTAGCCTCGTAAATCTTCCTCTTCAGCTCCTCAAAGTACTCTGGCGCGTGCCCATTCACCTTCATTATGTGGGCGTGGAGGTTTCCGTCTCCGGCGTGGCCGTAGACCGGCAGTTTAGCCCCGTACTCGGCGCCGAGCTCCTCTATGATGTCGATCAGCTCAGCTAGCATGCTCGGCGGGACGACTATGTCCAGTATGTCGCATACATCCGGTTTGAGGGTTGTGTAAAGGTTGCTCCTAATCCTCAGTACGCGATCCTGTTCCTCCCTGGCCTCGGCGACCACCAAATCCCCTGAGCCGCTCTCTTTACACAGGTGCTCGATCTCCTCGGCCTGCGCGTAGAGGGAGTCCTCACTCACCTCCGTAAGGATGATTATGAGCTGAGAGAACCCCTCTTCGACGGGCCACCTCTCATTCAGGTGCTCGGCGGACTTCAGTATCTCCTCCAGCTCAACGTACTCGATCGCTAAAGGGTTTGCTCCTGACCGAAGTATCTTTGGAACGGCTCTGATGGCGTCGCGCCTAGAGCTGAAGGGGGCGATGAGCGTGACCGAATGCTTCATCCGCGGATAGAGCTTGAGGGTGACCTCCGTTATTATGCCGAGCGTCCCCTCACTGCCTATTATGAGGTGCATAAGGTTATACCCCGTGTTGTTCTTTAGGAGCCTGCCACCCAACCGTAGAATCTCACCCGTCGGGACGACGACCTCCACACCCTTAACATAGTTCCTCATAACCCCATACTTCACCGCTCTAGCCCCTCCAGCATTCGTCGCGACGAGCCCCCCGACGAATGCTCCTTCGTCGCCCGGGTGGAGAGGAAAGAATAAGCCCGCCCTCTCAGCGGCCTCTATGAGCTCTCCTAAGGTTACGCCTGCCCCCACAGTAGCCATGAGGTTCTCCTCGTCGATCTCTATACGCTTGAACCTCTCCATAGAGACGATTATACCCGGCTCGGTTGGTATGGAACCTCCGACAAGCCCCGTTCTGCCCCCGACCGGGTAGACAGGCACCCTCCTCTCATTCGCAACCTTGAGTATCTCAGAGACCTCCTCGGCACTATGAGGCTTGACGACGACGATGTCGGAGCTCGGCTGAGGCCTCACAACGTCCGGAGTCTCGTCTAGTAGGTAGTCCACCACGGAGTCCCTCTCACAGACAACCCACCTATCCCCGACTACTCTCCTAAGGTCGTCGATCAATCTTGAATCCAACAGGGCTCCACCCTCCCTTCCCAACTTCAACAGCCTCCATTAACTGAATAAGCCCATAAGAGCTTTTGTCCCGTCTGGCGGCCATCCGAAGGGAACGCTCATGCACCCATTTTTAAACCGCCGTTGCTCATGTTAAAGCGTGATGGGGCGGATGAGATGGAGTTCGATGTGCTCCTGCCGGCTCTAGTCTTCTCCTTGACGACCGTAACGGTTCTCCTCTACCAACGGTTCAAAGGGAGGTTCACGTCCATCTTTGGGGAGAAGAAGATAACGGTACGTGACGCGGTTCTAATGGTGGCATTTATGGGTCTCATGGTTACGGCTGTGGTCTTCATCCCAAAACTGGCGGTTCAGATAATCTTCGTCGCCGCCTACTCATACGTGATGTTCTCCTTCACCTACGTTCTCCTGAAGAGATGGTACGCGGCGGCCATCCTGCCAACAGTCTTTATTCTCTCCTACATCCTCTACTGGAAACTCTGGGTCTTCAACATCTTTGTAGCAGTTTTCGCGGTCATGATCCCCCTCTACATCGGAGCCCTCTTCTCTTGGAAGACGACGTGGGTCTTCGCGGCCGTTTTGACGGTGATGGACGTGATCCAAGTCTTCGGAACAGGCTTCATGGGCGAGTCCGCGGTCAAGATGATCGAGCTGAAACTGCCCGTCGCCCTCCTGATCCCCACGTTTCCAGCTGGGAGGATGATAGGTCTGGGGCTTGGAGACATCTTTCTAGCAGGGCTTCTGGCGGTTCAAACAGCGTTGAAGGAGAACCGGAAGGCTGGAATCTTGACGGCCGCGGCTATAGGCTCAGCCCTCTTCATCTTTGAGGTTGCCCTCTTCAACGTGGCGTACTTCAGATTCTTCCCTGCCACCGTGGTTGTTATAGTTGGGTGGCTGGCAGGTATAGGGATCACCCGGGCAACCACACGTCTCCATCCATGAGAACGGTTAGGAACGGTCTAAGCCTGCTCTCTCCAGGTCCTTTATCTTCTTGACCAGTAACGGAACGATCTCATACATGTCGCCTACAAACCCGTAGTCGGCGACGTTAAAAATGGGAGCGGACGGGTCCTTATTGATCGCTATTATAACGTCTGAGTCCCTCATCCCGAAGAGGTGTTGAGGCGAACCTGAGATTCCACACGCAATGTAGACCTTAGGCTTGACAACGTTCCCGCTGAACCCGACCTGGCGTTCCCGTTCAACCCACCCACAATCGACTAGGGGCCGGCTTGAACCGAAGACCCCTCCCAGCACAGCCGCGAGCTCCTTGAAGATCACGAGGTCTTCACGCCTCTTTACTCCCCTGCCGCAGGAGACTATAACCTCGGCCTCGGTTAGATCGACACCCCTCACCCGTTCCTTCTTAAGAATCCTCAGGCCTGAATCCTCGACCACCTTAACGTCCCGCCTTATGATCTCTCCCCTCCTCTTCGGGTCCGGTTCCGGAGGCTTCATAACCTTGTAGCGGACCGTGGCTATCTGAGGCCTCGTCCTCGTGCGGATCACCGCCATGATGTTGCCGCTGAAGGCAGGCCTTACCTGAATGAGGTTTCCCTCCTCGTCCACGTCTAGGTCCGTGCAGTCAGCAGTTAAACCTGTCCTTAAAGCGGCCGCCACCCTAGGCGCCAACGATCTCCCGATCCTAGTGGCCCCTACAAGGAAGACGCTGGGCTTAACCTCCCTCAAGAGGGGGACGATGTTCTCCTTATACCGGACCGCGTCGAACTCCTTTAGGCTTCTGTCCTCGAAGAGATAGACCCTGTCGGCTCCGTGACGGATCAGGTTGAACGCCTCGTCCTCGACGCCGTAGCCTAAGAGGACCGCGGAAAGATCGACCCCCAGACGGTCAGCGAGCTCCCTACCCTTCCCCAAGAGCTCAAACGTTACGGGGTGGATCACAGATTCCTCCTGCTCGGCAAAGACCATAAGCCCACTATGCTCCGTGCCCTTCACCTAGTCTACGTTCCCCCTTTCCATCTTCAACGCGCCGACCTCCCTCAATACGTTGAGGAGGCGGTCGGCGAGCTCCTCGGCGTCACCTTCCAAGATGACTCCCCTCCTCCCGGAGGAGAGGGGTGAGAAGACCTTCACGACTGTGGTTGGCGAGCCTTTCAGGCCGAACCTGTCCGGCTCGGCTACGCGGGAAAGCCTCTCGGCGTCCCAAACCTCGACTCGAGCCTTCCTAGCTAGAATCTTATCTCTTAATGTTGGTAGCCTCGGAATGTTCACGTTCTTCGTTACCGTGATGAGGCATGGATACCTCAACTCGTAGATGTAGTGAAAGCGCCCGATGTCCGACTTGACGGTTATCCCTTCATGGGTGAAGGCCACGACCTCCTCAACGTAGGAGACGTGGGGAACCCCCAGGAGCTCCGCAACCTCGGGGCCGACCTGGGCAGTATCGCCGTCCAGAGTCTTCTCCCCGCAGACGATTAGATCGAAGCGGCCCAGCTCCCGGATCGCGCATGCCAGAGTGTAGGAGGTTGCCAGCGTGTCAGCCCCCGCAAACCTACGGTCTGTGAGGAGGATAGCCCGGTCAGCCCCCCTAGCTAGGCAGTCCCTTAAGGTAGACTCCGCCTTCGGAGGCCCCATACTTATCGCTGTGATCCTCCCTCCCAGCCGTTCCTTAATCTGAACGCCGACCTCGAGCGCGTTGAGGTCGAAGGGGTTCGTTACTCCCTCAGCCGAGCTCCTATCGAGCCTACCGGTCTCCAAGTCGAACCGAACCCTCTCTATGTCTGGAACCTGCTTCACCAAGACTATGATCTCGAAGGCTTAACCCCTCCCCAACACCCCACGGTCGAGACTATTTGAAGTAAACATGAACCCTCTTAATCATCTTTACTACATCTCTTGCTGAAGGGTTAAGAAGTGGGACGCTAACGGTTGGGCTGGAACAGCCTTTACGTGCGTCCGAGAACAGCCGCCTTCAAGATCACCTCGTAGTTATCGCGAAAACCTTTTATCGTGAACTTGCACAACAGTAAGGCGTGCGCCTTCCCCATCCGGAAGAATCGCCGTCATATTTAGCGGGAGGAAAGAGCCGGTGATAATACTTGCCCTAGACGCTTTGGACGTTAGGATGGTTGAGAAGTATGGGTGCCGGAGCCTAATGCAGGTCGAGTATGGACAGACAGACCTCTCAGAGTTCGAGCTCGAGAGAACAGTTGTCCTCTGGGCTTCCTTCCTAACGGGTAGAAACATGGAGGCCGAAATCCCCGTCGAGACCCAGTGGGAGTTCACCCTCAAACCGGAAGAGACCTTCCTGAAGTTCTTCGAGACTTATAAGGCTTTAGACGTTCCCGCCTTCTCCTTGAAGCAGGAGAACCATAAGAGGGAGAGAGTTCTCCTGAAGAAGTACTTCGACGACGAGGTCTCGGTTGAGGAGTACGACGAGACCGTCTGGAGGAACCACGAGGAGAACAAGAGGGAGTTCTTCGAGGCCTTAGGGAGGTTCGACCTAGTTATGGGGTACTTTGACCTGGCCGACGCCATCGGACACCTCAGCTTCGGAATCCCAGCCAAGATGGAGGCCGTCTATCGGGAGCTCGAGGGGATCGCAAAGGAGGTTAAATCATCCGTGGATGACGTGATCCTCGTGATCTCAGACCACGGGATGAAGCCGGTTGGCAGGTACGGAGACCACACCAAGAACGGGTTCTACTCCTTCAACCGGAGGGTAGGGCTCAACCTCCCCAAGATAACCGAGTTCTTCAACATCATAAGAAGGCTGGTTCAAGTTGAGCGGTCTGGCTAACGTGAACCTCGTGGTTATCGGCCATAAGGACCATGGGAAGTCGACGCTGATAGGGCGTCTCCTCTACGACTCCAAGGCTATCTCAGAGCTGAAACTCAGGGAGATTATGGAGGAGCTGAAGCGGACCGGCCGGAAGGAGTTTGAGTTCGCCTTCATACTCGACAGCCTTGAGGAAGAGAGGGCTGGAGGTCTAACGATCGACATAATGCAGACGCCCTTCAAGTCTGAGAAGTACTCTTACACGATAATAGACTGTCCAGGACACAGGGAGTTCATAAGGAAGATGCTAACGGGCGCCTCGAAGGCCGACGGGGCGATCCTAGTGGTCTCAGCTAAAGAGGGGATAGAGGACCAGACTAGACAACACCTCTTCTTGGCGCGGATGCTTGGGATAAAGCAGCTCGTGATCGCCGTGAACAAGATGGACCTAGTCGGGTACAGTGAGGAGGTCTTCCGTGAAGTCTCCGATAGGATCAGGGAGGTCTCGAGGTCGCTTGGGTATGGTGACGTTCCGATAGTTCCCGTCTCAGCGTTCCAAGGTGACAACGTGATAAAGAGGTCGAATAGGATGAGATGGTACAAGGGCAAGACCTTGATCGAGACCCTAGACTCCACGGTTACCCCGCCTAAGCCTCCGGTAGAGAAGCCTCTAAGATGCTCCGTCCAAGACGTATACGAGGTGGAGGGTGAGAGGGTCATAGCCTGCAAGGTTGAAACCGGAGTGGTCAAGGTTGGAGACGAGGTTCTCCACATGCCCCCCGGCGAAAGGGGGGTAGTCGAGAAGATAATCACGCCTCTAGGCGAGGAGCAGATGGCTGAACCCGGGGAATCCGTCGGGATCGTAGTTAGGGAACTGCGCTCCGTCAAGAGGGGCGACATCATATCCCACCCGGAGAACCCGATCAAAAGAGTTAAGGAGTTCACGGCTGAACTCGTAGTCTTCTTGGACACTGAGATCAGAGAGGACGAAACGGTCACCGTCAGGGTTGGCACGGCTGAGAGGAGGTGTAAAGTCGTGAAGATACTCGAGAAGATAGACCCCGTATCCCTCACGGTTAAAGAGAGGGGCCCCGAAAGCCTTCTGGAGGGGGACGTTGGGAAGGTGCTCCTCAAGCCGCTTGAACCCCTCTGTTTGGAGGTTTACTCCGAGTTCCCGGAGCTTGGGAGGTTCGTGATAGTTGGTGGGAGGGGAGCCGAAGCGGCTGGAATAGTACTCGAGAAGGAGGACGCCTAAACATGCCGAAGAAAGAGTACGTGAACATAAGGATTCCGAAGAGCATCTACGAGAAGATCGAAGAGGAAGTGAGGGCGAGCCAAGGCGAGTTCAAGAGCGTAGAAGACTACGTCGAGTTCGTTCTGAACGAAATCCTCAAAGAGGAACCAGAAGAGACGGTCTACACCCCAGAAGAGGAGGAAGAGATCAAGAGAAGGCTGAGAAGCCTAGGATACCTCTAAACTTCGAGATGCAGGAACAGCCTTCGATGGTTAGCCCGTTTCCCCCGGACCCTTCGAGAGTTGAGAATCTCGGTGGCAACTCCCTGAGCCATAGTCCTCAAGCTTGAGGGGAGAACTACGCGGATAAAAACACGTTCGCACGGTCGTCCACAAATTTTTATATGCACTGCGGTTCTCAAAGAGTGATTGTTTAGGTGTTGTCAGGAGGGCTCGGGACGTGAAGATATTTATCGATACTGCGGACCTCGACGAGATTAGGGAGGCCTGCTCTTGGGGGATCGTCGACGGGGCGACTACGAACCCCTCCCTCATCAAGAGGGCTGTAGACAAGAGAGGCGGTAACGTCACCATGGAGAAGTACATTCGAGAAATTCTTGAGACGGTTCCAGGCCCTGTGAGCTTGGAGGTCATAGCTACGGATGCTGAGGGCATGGTGGAGCAGGCTAGGCTCTTACACCGTAAGTTCAGCCCTTACGGAGAGGTCGTTGTGAAGATTCCGGTGAACCCCAGCCTAGACGAGTCTGGAACGCGGGACTTCGACGGGTTGAAGGCGATTCAAACCTTGAAGAATGAGGGCATCCCGACAAACGCGACTCTGATAATGACTCCGGAGCAGGCTTTGTTGGCGGCGAAGGCTGGGGCCTCCTACGCAAGCCCGTTCGCGGGAAGGATCGATGATTACATAAGGAAGCGTATGGGGTTACGGCTTGGCGTGGACTTCCAGAAAGGCGATTACTTCGATTACGGGCTCGTAAACGCTCTTGTGAGGGCGAGGCTCAAAGATGTGATGGAGTCCAAGACCGGCCCATTATCTGAACTTTACAGCGAGAGGGACGTAAGGGAGGTACTCGCCAAGGCCCAGGACAACGGAATATGTAGCGGGGTTGATCTAGTGGCCAGAATTGTCAGAATCTACCGGAACTACGGGTATAAGACTCAAGTGATAGCGGCGAGTATAAGGAACGCTAGGCAGGTTAGGGAGGTCGCCGAGGTAGGAGTCGACATAGCGACGTTACCCTTCAACGTGATAAGGGAGATGATCCGCCACCCGAAGACCCTTGAAGGCATGAGACGTTTCACGGAGGATATCGTACCCTCCTACAGAAGGCTCTTCAAATAGGTAAGACACACCCCTCACTTCCTTGGAGAAGCCGTTCACTTAGGCTAAATCTTCGGCGAATCTTTGGAGATTTGTCGGCTCTGTACGGGAAACTTGGCATGGCCGAGCTTCAGGTTCACTCTTGTTAAGGCCGCTTTAGAGGTTTTCGTTGTGTGTCTTCGTGAAAGATTTGGAGAAGGAAGAGTCTTGAGGGTTGTGGATGGCTCCGTTATTTGTGTAGGGATACGAACCTCCTTATGGAGCGGTCGTACGTCCTCTCAACCTCTGGTGGAAAGAAGCATGCGGGCAACTCGTTGTGTGCTATATGATTCCTCAAACATTCACAGCAGATTCCCTTTATGTCGCATGGGTATGTGCAGGGGCAGTCTCTGAGGTTGATCTCTCTATTTGGACACTCCACTCTTCCATCCATCTTATTCTGCGCCCTCCTCTCCCTGAATGGTGAACTATACTATTCTCGCAGTAAATAAACGTGAGGGTTCCTCGATGTCCATCCTCAAAAGCTATGGGGCTGGATGGGAGGCTAAACCGCCCAAAGTCACAGAAGAACCCACAAAAAAGGTTACTCTCGTATTTTCTGTGGAGTATCCCGTTAGGCTTCGCAAGCGGCTTGATCGGCATAGGCGGCGGAGTACCCAATGGTTCCCGTAAATGGTCGTCATGCTGAAGTTCAAGATGCACCAGGTAGCTGGCACGTCAACCGCGATGATGATATTCACTTCTATAGGTGGAGTATTTGCAAGGCTGCTAGGTTGAGAAACCCTAGCAACCCTCAACATACTACCCTGCACAACCCTACAAAATAAATAAAGTTAAATAATATAGTCTGTTGATTTAGGGTAGTTTGAAGGAGGTAGTATGTTGAAGGCTGGTGCCGCTAAAACGAGGATAACTCCTCCCGCTGGTATCCCGTTCCTAGGGCATGGAGCTAGGGTTTCTCAAGGAATCCACGACGACCTCTGGGCGAGGAGCTTAGTCTTGGAGGACGACGGCGAGAAGGTTGCGATAATAGCTCTAGACCTCTGCTGGCCCCTCCCAAAGAACGACTACTTGAAGGTTAGGAGAGAGGTTGAGTCGCGCACGGACATAAAGGGAGGGAACATCCTAGTAAGCGCTACCCACTCCCATTCAGGACCCACATTCAGCGCTACGACCGAAGATTACCCCATGCCGTTAAAGCGTAGACGGGAGCTCGTTGACCCTTGGGTTGAGAGCCTCCCCCGGAGAATCTCAGAGTCCGTTGTGGAGGCGAACTCCAACCTCGTGGAGGCGAAGGTATCGTTCGGGAAAACCTTGATGAACGGGCTCTGCTACAATCGTCGGATAAGGATACCGGATGGCGTTATCACCCATACGGGGAGCATCGAAACCCTAGAGGGTTTCGTCCGAGAGTTCTACTTGAGGCTGGGAGCCTCACCTGAGGAGGCGGAAAAGATCGGTCTAAGGCTTCCAGACGGCCCCATAGACCCCGAGGTAGCAGTGTTGCGTGTAGACGACTCCGAAAGGGGGAAGCCCTTAGCCTTTCTAGTTAATTACGCCTGCCACGCGGTAGCCTCCTTCGGACCGTTGATCTCAGCGGGCTACCCTGGCTATACATCCTACTTTGTGGAGCAGGCAACAGGAGCGGTCTGCCTCTTCACCTCCGGATGCGGAGGGGACGTGCGGACATACCACCGCAGAGAGACCTCGGAGCTGAAAGAGGCTTACCGGATAGGCCT
>LUCD01000016.1 GCA_001593925.1 Candidatus Bathyarchaeota archaeon B26-1 | reverse complement strand
AGCTTCTCCACAATCCACCAGTTATTGTATGTAAGGGGCTTCATCGTTAATGTGTAGCCGTCCCAACCCTCGTGTTCAAGGTATAGGCCGCTGGGAATCTTGTAAGCTATGAGCAGTTTGACCCTCCCGCCTTCTTTGAGACCCTCCCTTAAAAACACCTCCACTTCCACGTGGGTTGAGGTTCTCTTAACCGCAACCCTGAGTGAACCGTAGATGTCCTGAGCCGAGATCGAGGTAGCGTTCCCCGGTATGCGTAGGGAGAGTCTGAAGACGGGTGAGGTGGCACGGTTTATTATGTAGTAACGGTCAGAGACGGCTATGTTACCCAACTCGTCAACAGTGATTCTCCTAGTCATCTCGTTTACCTCCAACAGTTTAAAGTCTGCAGAGCTGAAGGTCACCCACGCAGAGTCTTTAGCAAAAGCCGAGACGGTTCCCTCGCTGTACTTCAGGATCAAGGAGTCTCCATCCGTAGTCTCGTTGAAGGGTATAGAGCCAGCTGGCTCCTCGGCGTCTGGAGGTAACACGACGGTCAAATTGTAAGACTGAACCTCGTATTCTAAGGTTGGATACTTGGGGAACTCAAAACGGAACCTCAGAGAGGTCTCGGAGCTTACAAGCCCTGAAAAGACGTAGATCACTGTGAAACTGTAGGTCTCAACATCGTCTAGGTTAACCTCGTTAGGGAAGAGAACCTCAAAACCGCGGATATCCGCCCTGCCGAAGCTGATGTTCCGCACGGTCAATCTAACGGAACCGTTGTAGGCGTAAACCTTGACTAAATTCCTCTCGAAGCCCCGTGGAATCCCTACTAGAAACTTCGAGAGGCTGGTAATGGAGCCGTTCACACCCTTAGAGACCGTGATCGTGTCATTTATGGTTAAGGCTCCTCCATCATCAACGCGGATGATACGGCTCACATGAACCTCCAAGGCGTTCTGACCGTAGGCTCCAACCAGGCTCATAAAGGAGCCGAGGAACGTGAAGGCCGCGATCATGATGGCCAACGTCGTCAATAGGCTTCTCAATAGAAGCCTACCAATTGAACCCGAGAGTAGCCGCGACATCTCCTCACGTGGACCCTCGCTGGAAACGTTTAGAGAAATATGTTAACCTCTTATCTTTTAAGTCTATGTATGGAGCTACTCTCCGAGATAATGTTGGACCAAGAATCTTCTCTAGGTCGGAGAGGCGTTCGATCTTAAGGTTTTTCCTCGCGTCGATTATCTTTCTAGCCGTTACGGGGCCGATTCCCGGCACCCTCACTATCTCATAGTAGTCGGCTGAGTTCAAGTTGATGGGGAAGCGGTCGGCTTCCAATCGGGCCAACGCGACTTTCGGGTCGACGTTCGGCAAAAATCCCCCGTCGTCGAGTATCCCCTTCAACTCCTCATACTTGAAGCCGTAATCTCTTATGAGGAAGGAGACCTGGTAGAGGCGGTACTCTCTGTAGGGCGGGCATGGAGGATTATCTTCAAGAGGCGTCCCATCGATAGGCTCGAAGCCGCTGAAGTAGATTCTCCTCAACCCCAACCCCCTGTAGAGGCGGTCCACCATCCTTATGTACTGTTCATCGTTATCATGTACCGCCCCGACAACCATCTGCGTGTCAACCCCCGCTCTGCCGAACCCGAAAGTGGAGATAACCCTCAAGTCCGCAGCTCTCCTAACTTCGTCTACGATCCATTCCAGACGCTTCAGGACGACTTCCCTGAAGTCCCCCTTACTGGGGCACATCTCAGAGAATATGTCTCCGGTTGGCGCCTCCAAGTTTACGCCTAAACGGTCGGCGAGCTCAACGGCCTCCCTTACATGGTGGCGACTGATTCCTGGCATGAGCCTCAGATGGATGTACCCCGTGTAGCCCATCTCCCTCAAGGTTCTGAGGGCCTCGAGCTGCTTCTCAACCGTGCTCTCCGGGTCTTTCCGGACGCATGACGAGAGGAAGAGCCCCCTTATCTTTCCATCCTCCCAGAGACGGAGGGTTATCCTAGCGATTTCCTCTGGTTCCCAAGCCTCTCTTGGACATCTCATCCCAGCTCTTAAGGCGCAGTAGGCGCAGTCGTTCCTGCAAGGAGACTCCAGCAGGGTCTTAAGTAGGGGGACGTATCCCCCCGGGCTTGAGGCCTCATATATGGGGACCGTGCTCCTGTCCCACCTTGAACTAACGGTTAAGAAGCGCCATTTCTCTCGAATCCTTGAGGTGGGCATCCGAATCTCCCTCAGACTGGGGCGGTAAGGAGGCTAGATAAACTGCGTGTGGTCTCTCTCAACCTTCAGCTTCATAGCCCATAGCCTTCTTAAGGTAGTAGTCGTCCTCCTTCTTTGGGCCGAAGCTCCTGACACCCTTCTCCTTCAGCTGCTTCATGAGGCGGGACGCGTACTTCCCACTTATCTCTCTTCTTCTCTCGAGGTACCTGATTATCTCTTCAGCCTGCTCTTCGGTGTCGCATCTACGGAGGAAATCTATCACGTCTGGGTTGTAGCCCTCAAAGAGCTTGGAGGCGGCTTTCTCCCCGACCTCCACATCCGACCTGAAAGAGGAGATTGAAACCTTATGCTCTCCCCTCTCAAACTCAGCAGCTAAATGCGGAAACATCTTTCGGAACGTTCTCTTGTCGATCTCCATCCCTGCAAGCTTCCACGCAGTTCTTCAGGTAAATGTGAGCGGAACACCTATTTAAATCGAGAAGTTTGCATCTACGGAACGAATCTTCTCAGGGGGTCCTCTCTGAGAACTCTCCGAAGCTCCTTAATCCCCAATCCTCTGACGGGGTCCCCATATATCTCGCAGAGCCTCTCCTCACCGATCTTTTCAGGGCTTCGAACTATGATCTCGGCCTTCACACCCGACTCGAGAGCCAAGTATATGTGGGTGGACTCATCCACACCATGGTTTCCGGAAGCCGTAACCCTCTCCACCTCGACGACCTCAAGATTCCTTCTCCGCATCTCCTCTAGGACTTCTTCTGGGTCGGCTGAGAAGACCTCGATGTCTATATCGCTGTTCCTTCTAGCCGTTCCCCTCCAGACGCTTCCTATGAGCCTCGGGTTAAACCTCTCCAAGAACTCCATAAGTTTTAATGCTTCACGCCTCATCTGGACGAGTCTCTCCTGCCTTTCCGAGCCTTCAAATTCGTCGGCTATCCTGTCGAGCTCCTCCGCGACTTCGAGGTTACTTGGCAGAACGCGGGCTCCCAGAATCTCTGCGGCCCTCTTCTTGGCCTGTTTAAACTCCTTCTCTTGGGACCTGTATAGGAGAATCGCGGCTTCGCGGGCAACCCTTCTCCTCACTAGGTCTCGGTTACCCTTCAGAACCCGTAGCCTCCACGCAAAAAGTTTATGTTGACTTCTCGCCTACTTCGGGAGCCTTCTCGACGACCTCTGTAACAGCCATCAGCTCCGGAGGCTTAGAGAGGAGCTTCGACTTTCTTATTCCGACGTGGCGTAGCGGCGCTATCTTCTTCGCTTCGTTGTAGATGTCGGAGGCTATCTTCCCCAAGATGGCTTCTTGAACGAACTGGTCGAAGTTCAGTTCGTTAGCTTTACGTTCGATCACTTCCTTCATGACCGCCCTGATACCCTTCTCTTGAGAGGTTTTTATGCGGTGCGGTGTGAAGGCGCACGCTGAGACCCTCAGCCTATAACCGTCCTTCGTCGTTATGGTGAAGATTCCGTCGATCCTCGTCGTTCTCCTCCTCACCAAGCTTCGGAGGTAATCCCTAGAGTACTCGTGGCCCTTGAAGATGGTCTTGGCAGTTCTACCTTCCACCTCAACCACTTGGAAGTAAATCTTCAGGTACTGGTGGGCGAAGTCCTCCGTTAAGTCGTAGAGCGTCGCCTCTATAACTCTGCCGATCATCTTCTCAGGGCTGTCCGCCGGCACCAGCCCTAGCTCTACGTTGCCAAAGTAATCTGGAGCGAGAACGGTGTACCATCTCTTACTACGCCATTTATCTCTGACCCGTCGTCTTCTACTCGACACTTTGAGGCACCTTGCGAAGTAGATTTCGCTCGACGTATTTAAAAGGTTTGGTTGAACACGGCTTCACAAGCCACTTACAGTTTAAATACCCTTTAAGTTTAAATCTTAATGGTTTAGCACGGGGCACAGTCAGCTTGATCGACGTTAAGCTCATCAGAGAAAACCCTGCTCTGGTCAGGGAGAACCTGAAGAGGAGGGGGGACCCAGAGAATCTGAGGCTTCTAGACGAGTTCATCGAGTACGACAAGGCTTGGAGGAGAGTCCAGACCGAACTGAACGAGGCGAGACGGAGGAGAAACGAGATAAGCCGCGAGATCGCCCGGTTGAAGAAGGCAGGCCTAGACGCTGGCAACCTCATGGCTGAAGCCGCGAGGATAAGTGGGGAGATAGAGAGGCTTGAAAGGGTCGTTAGGGAGTACGGGGAGAAGGCTAGACGCACCCTCATGAGGATACCGAACCTTCTCCACGAGTCCGTTCCCTACGGCCTAGACGAGAGCGGCAACGTTGAGATTAGGCGTTGGGGCTCCCCGCCTAGATTCGACTTCAAACCCAAAAACCACCTTGAGATAGCTCTGGACCTAGGGCTGATCGACGAGGAGCGAGCTAACAAGGTTGCAGGTTCAGGCTTCTACTACTTGAAGGATGAGCTTGTTCTCCTCGACATGGCCATACAGAGGTTCGCGATAGACTTCCTCAGGAGACGCGGCTACACCCTCATAGAGCCTCCCTTCATGCTCCGGAGGAAACCCTACGAGGGTGTAACCGACCTAGCGGACTTCGAGACCGTCATGTACAAGATCGAAGGCGAAGACCTCTACCTCATCGCGACCAGTGAGCATCCGATTGCGGCCATGTTCATGGACGAGACTTTGGACATGAACGATCTCCCAATCAAGGTAGTGGGTGTCAGCACGAACTTCAGGAAGGAGGTTGGAACCCACGGAAAGTATACGAAGGGCCTTTTCAGGATGCACCAGTTCAACAAGGTTGAACAGTTCATCTTCTGCCTCCCGGAGCAGTCTTGGGAGCTGCATGAGGAGCTCCAAAGGAACTGTGAGGAGATGTACCAGATGCTCGGGCTCCATTATCGGGTTGTGAACGTCTGTACAGGCGACATAGGGACTGTTGCGGCCAAGAAGTACGACACGGAGGTCTGGATGGTCGATGGGAAGTTCAGGGAGATAGGCTCAAACTCGAACTGCACGGACTATCAAGCTAGGAGGCTGAGGATAAGGTTTAGGGAGGGGCCCGGTAGACCCCCGAAAGGCTTCGTTCACACACTGAACAGTACGGCTCTAGCTACGAGCAGGACGATGATGGCTATACTTGAACACTACCAACAGAAAGACGGTTCAGTAATAATACCGGAGGTTCTGAGGCCCTACATGGACGGGATAGAGCGGTTGGAGAGGAAAGAGTAGGATTGGGAGGTTACCATCTTTCCGAGGTTGTTGGTGTAGGCGAAATCTTGATAGACTTCGTCTCTACGAAGCCCGTATCCTATGTTGAGGCTTCAACCTTCCAGAGGAGCATGGTGTAGACTTCAAGGTTTAGAGTTGTCGTTATTGTAAAGTGTTAAATTGTCCATCTTGGTTATTCTTCAGCGTGGTTGAGTCTTCGGGGGAATTGTGCAATTGTTAAGGACGAATGTGAATCGTCTGGTTAAGATGTCTGTTCTGGGTGAGGTTTCGAGCCCCGTCTTCAGAAGCCCCTATAGAATATCATCGGATGGTACGCCGAGGGTTCTGCCGGGCGTTGGCGGAATAACATATAACATCAGGGTTGGCGATCCGGCGACAGGTTGGGAGGCGGACCACGTTGAGCCAGGAGTGAGCATAAAGAATAAGGAGAGTAAGGAGGCCAATATGGCCCTGAACATCCTCTCCTGCGTGGGTAATGAGGCAGTTGTGGTCTCCGGGGACGCGAAGGGTGAGAAGGGCACCGTAACTGGGAAACATGGGGGTATAGAGCACGTTCTCGTCGACTTTCCACCCCATGTTATGGAGAAGATGCTCATAGGCGATAAAGTTATGGTGAAGGCCTTCGGGGTTGGTTTGAGACTTCTCGACTTCCCTGACGTCAGGGTTATGAATATGGACCCAAGACTGCTGGATGCAATAGATATCAAACCCATAGGCGACACGCTTGAGTTCCCGGTTACCCATATAGTTCCAGCTGCGATAATGGGTTCCGGGCTTGGGGCAAACCAGACCTACTCTGGAGATTATGATATACAACTCTTCGATGAGGATGTGAGGGGGGAGTACGGCTTGGACGACCTCAGGCTTGGAGATTTCATAGCGATAAAGGATGCAGACCACTCCTATGGGAGGATATACCGTAAGGGTGCAATGTCGATAGGGATAGTTGTCCACAGCGACTGCGTCGTCTCCGGGCATGGACCAGGCGTGACAACCCTCCTAACATCCGGTAAGGGGAAGATCAAACCTAGAATAGATGAGGATGCCAACATAGCTAAGGTGTTAAGGCTGAGGGGGGACATCTAAAGGATTAGGTGATGCAGCCTCATCCCATGCGCCGAAGGAGAATCCAGGTTTAATCGGCGTGACCGTATCCTCACTCGAAGAATGTCTTAGCCTCATCGTAGAGGTTTGGAGTTACATTCTTGCTCTTGCTCAAGGCCTTCGATAGGGGCACCGTTACTATCTCACCCCCTCTGAGGGCTACCATCATCCCAAACTTTCCATCCCTAACCAGGTCGACAGCCGCTATACCGTATCTGGTCGCCATGAACCTGTCGAAGGCTGTTGGGGGGCCGCCTCTGATTATATGTGCTGGGGCTACGGCTCTGGTCTCAACACCTAAAGATTCCTTTATCTTCTTGGCTAGGAACTCGCCTATGCCCCCTAGACGGACGTGTCCAAACTGGTCTACCTCAGTGTCTTTGGTTACTGGGCCTTTGTAGTCTTTGATTAAGGCTCCTTCAGCCACGACGATTACCGTGGATTTCTCACCCTTCTCGAGCCTCTTTTTGACGAAGTTGATCACGTTCTCTATCTTGAAGGGCTCTTCGGGGATCAGGATTAGGTCCGCCCCAGCAGCTACCCCAGAGTAAAGCGCTATCCAACCGGCATATCTCCCCATGATCTCTATCAGGAACACCCTATCGTGAGACTCAGCCGTGTCCTTGAGGTTCTCGATGACGCGCATAGCCATGTTCACGGCCGTGTCGAAACCTATCGTCGCGTCGGTCTCGGAGACATCGTTGTCGATGGTCTTCGGGACGCCTACAACCTTGAGTCCCACGTCGCTTAGAGCCTTCGCAACGCTTAGGGTGTCGTCTCCACCTATCGCTATGAGAGCGTCAAGCCCCATCTCCCTGAAGTTTTTTGAGACCTTCTCGATTCCCCCCGGAATCTTGAGAGGGTTCGTCCTTGACGTTTTCAGTATAGTTCCGCCTCTACCGACGATATCCTTCACGTCTTCAGGTTTAAGTTTAAAGAACTCCTTGTTAAGCATCCCAGCCCAGCCGCGGCGGATGCCGATAACCTCATAGCCGTACTTCTCGCAACGTTTAAAGATGGCTCTGATCGCCGCGTTGAGTCCCGGAGCGTCTCCACCGCCGGTAAGAACCCCTATTCTCATCGGTCAATTCCCTTTTCCGTATTTCTTCGACACTTTACCGCCTTAAATCTCCCTAACTCTTAAGTTTTCCAACCAATAAAGCTTTCGCTTCTGGAGAAGGGACGGTTAAAGACCCGTTGACCTTAAAGCCGAGAACCGCGGAGGTCTACATAAACATCCCTAACAAGAGCTTTTATTTTGGTTAAACATTATATTCTCCTTATTGTTTGGAAGGCATGAGGTCATGGTTAAGTATATCTTCATAACGGGCGGCGTGTTGAGTTCGGTTGGTAAGGGCATAGTTACGTCCTCCGTTGGGAAGATGCTTCAAGTCCGGGGGTACAGGGTCACAGCCATCAAGATCGACCCCTACGTGAATGTGGACGCCGGGACGATGAACCCTTACATTCACGGGGAAGTCTTCGTGACCGAGGATGGAGGGGAGACCGACCTAGACTTGGGTTGGTACGAGAGGTTCCTCAACATAAACTTGCCGAAGGAGAACAACATCACGACGGGACAGGTCTACCAGTCTGTTATAGAGGGGGAGAGGCGAGGCGACTTCCTAGGCCGATGCGTCCAGATAATCCCGCACGTAACCAACGAGATCAAACGTAGGATTCGCATCGTATCCGAGAAGTCTGGAGTAGACGTCGTCTTGACGGAGTGCGGCGGAACAGTTGGAGACATAGAAGGCCTACCTTTCCTGGAGGCTATAAGGCAGATGCGTCTAGAGGAGGGCTACGACAACACGCTCTACATCCACGTGGCGCTCTGGAGGTCACGGGGGAGATGAAGACGAAGCCCCTCCAACACAGCGTCAACGAGCTTAGAAGGATAGGTATCCAACCGGACATAATAGTTGCCAG
This sequence comes from Candidatus Bathyarchaeota archaeon B26-1, assembly GCA_001593925.1. Lineage (GTDB taxonomy): Archaea > Thermoproteota > Bathyarchaeia > Bathyarchaeales > B26-1 > B26-1. The sequence goes on along the minus strand of LUCD01000016.1, from coordinate 14,263 downwards.
ATGTAGAGAGATGATAACCGAGGATGTCATCAGGAAGATAGCGCTCTTCGGAACGATCCCTAGAGAGGCCGTCTTCTGCTCCTACACGGTCCCCTCAGTCTACAAGGTTCCCCTAATCCTAGACGAGCAGGGCATGGGCGAATACATCTGCAAAAGGCTAAGCCTCCCAAAGAAGGAGCCTTCTTGGGGAGATTGGAGGAGGTTCGTCGAGAAGATAGAGAATCCCCGATACGATGTTAAGATAGCCCTAGTAGGCAAGTACGCGGGTTTAGCCGACAGCTACGTTAGCATGAACGAGGCTTTGAGGCACGCGGGCGCCGAGTGTGGAGCACGCATCCTGATAGATTATATAGAAGCCGAGAACTTTGAGGAGGACCCTGAAAGGGTAAACACTCTAAAAGAGTATGACGGAATCTTTGTTCCTTACGGCTTCGGTCCTAGAGGAACCGAGGGGAAGATCAAAGCCATAAAATTCGCTCGGGAGAACGACATGCCGTTTCTAGGAATCTGTTACGGCTTCCAGTTAGCCGTCGTCGAGTTCGCCCGAAACGTATGTAAATTGGAAGGTGCGAACAGCACGGAGATCGAGCAGAACCCTCTCCATCCAGTGATAGACCTCATGCCGGAGCAGAGGGAGATAACATACAAAGGGGCGACGATGCGCCTCGGAGCCCACAAGGTCATAATAAAGGAGGGAACCCTAGCGCATAGGCTGTACGGCAAAACCGAGATATATGAGAGGCACCGCCACAGGTGGGAGGTAAACCCGAAGTACTGGAGGATACTCCAGGAGCATGGAGCGGTATTCTCGGGGATGAGCCCGGACAGGAGGAGAGTCGAGATTTTCGAGCTGCCAGACAAGTACTTCTTCTTCGCATCCCAGTTCCACGGGGAATTCAAGAGTAGACCAGGGAAACCGGAGCCTGAGTACTACGGCTTCGTGAAGGCTTGCCTCGACAGGAAACTTGGGAGGCCGAAACCGGAGTTCTGAAGGCTGGAGTTCACAGTTCCCTTTAGACGATTCAGCCTTAGACCTGCAGGTTTTCTCTGAGGGAAGGTTAACCTCTTAAGTTTCCCCGCCATAAAGTTGCCTGAAACCTCTTCAGCGGAACGATGACTGATGGAACCGGAAAGCCCATTAAAGAAGATTGTGGTTCGCCCCCTCGCCTTCGAGAGCCTCGGCGTTAGGTCGATGTGCACCTACGTCGAGACCCCGGATGTCAGGATACTCCTGGATGCAGGGGTCTCCTTAGGTCCAAGGCGTTTCGGTTTACCACCCCACCCACGGGAGTACAAGGCCATCGAGAAGGCTCGTAGGCTCATAGTTGAGGCCGCGGAGAGGGCTGACGTGGTCACGGTCAGCCACTACCACTTCGACCACCACACACCCTCATACACGGATTGGGCTTACAACTGGTCCTCCGAGGAGATAGCTCGATCCATCTATGAAGGTAAACTCGTCTTGACGAAGAGTTATAGGACCGACGTGAACTTCAGCCAGAGGAGGAGAGGATGGCTCTTTGCTAGGACATGCGGGAAATACGCGAGGAGGCTTGAGACGGCTGACGGGCGAACCTTCAGGTTCGGCGACACAACCATAAAGTTCTCGAAGCCCGTCTTCCACGGCGGTGAAGGCTCAAGGGTGGGTTGGGTGTTGATGGCAACGATCAGGCACGGAGGGGACGCTCTAATCTTCACTTCGGACGTTCAGGGACCGATAGTCCCCGAGACATGTGAACTCATACTAGCTGAGAACCCTCAACTCGCGATAGTGGGTGGGCCTCCCCTCTACCTCATCGACTTCGCCCTCAGCCGTGAAGAGCTGGAGTCGGCTGTTGAGAACCTGAAGAGGATAGTCCGGAAGGTTCCGACGACTATCCTGGACCACCATATCCTTAGAGAAAAAGATTGGAGGAGGCCTTTCAAAGCCGTCTTTGAAGAGGCCTCTCAGGCTGGACACAGGGTGGTGACGGCGGCCGAGTTTATGGGCGAAGAGAACCTTCTCTTGGAGGCAAGGAGGCGGGAGCTCTTCGAGGAGGAGCCTCCAAGCGGCGAATTCGTCAAGTGGATGAGGACGCCCAGCTGGAGGAGGAGATTAACGAAGCCTCCGCTTTAGCGTCCTAGGTATGTTCTCATGTCTTCCGGGGTGGCGGATGGAACCGGTAAGTCCTTCATCGTCTTGAGGCCTGGGGAAGCGTCTATAACCTTCGGGATCATGTTCACGACGACCGCTACGGTTCCTAGGTCTCCGTGGACGCAGGGGCTTATCTTCTCGTGGACTTCCGGGACACCCTTTATCGTCACCGAGTCGTACTCTTCTTCGGCTCCTATGTAGGCTTGGAAGTCTAGGGTGATAACCTTCTCTCCGTCCATTATGCCGTGTGCCTGTTGCCTCAGCCCGGCAACCCGGCCAGCCTCAACCTTCACGGCTTGGCTCTCAACCCGTTTAGTGGCTACTACCGGCTTAACAGGTTCGACATCTATCTTATCGAGTTTCCAGCCTAGGGCGGCCGCTATCATGGCTATGGACTGTTCTAGGCCTACGTGCCCCGTTATGGCGCCTGTCCGGATTTTCTCGGTGAACTCCTCCACTGTGAGGCCTGCGCCGATCTTCTTCTGGAATGGAACTCTGCGGGTTGCGGCGTTCATAACCCTCTTAACCTCGATCCCGTAGACTTCTTGGCAGACGGCTGTCAAGGTTATCGCCAGCGTATCCATCAGGAAGCCGGGGTTTATCCCCGTCCCCAAGACCGTTACTCCATGCTCTTTGGCCGCAGAGTCCAGCTTCTCGGCGAGTTTCGGGTCGACTATGTAGGGGTATGAGAGCTCCTCTGTGGTTGAGACGACGTTTGCTCCATGCTCGACGGCCGTTAGGATTTGGGAATAGGCGTCCTTCAAGAAGGAGGTCGTCGCGTGGACAACTATGTCCGGTTTCGTCTCTGAGATGACCTTGGCGGCGTCTTTAGAGACGGTAACTCCCGTCGGCTCTTCCAGTCCTAGGAGCTCCGCGAGGTCCTTCCCAACCTTCCGGGGCGACATATCTATAGCCCCAACCACCCGTATCCCCTTCTTCTTCAGGAGAAGCTTGGCGACTCGGCCTCCGATCTCCCCAACACCATATATGACAACCTTGATCTCCGAACGTTTAGGCGGCTCCTCTCCATTCATCGTATTCATCCTCTCTACCAGTTCAGCCCTCAACAGTTTACCTTAAAACTTTATTAGTTTTGTGCATGTCGAGCTTAGCGGGTTCGCTTAGGCGGTTTGGATTGGGGATGAACCCTCATGACGGTCTGGATATTCACTCACGGGGATGGGGACGGTGTCTGTGCTGGAGCCGTAGCCTTAGCCGCCAACCCCGACGCCAAAGTCTTCTTCACCCACCCCTTCGGCCTCCTCGGCGACCTCAACCAAGTGAGAGAAGGGGACACGGTTATAATCTGCGACATAGCCCTCTCAGAGATGCATCTGGAAGGGCTAATCGAACGCTTCAAGACGATAGAGAAGACCGGTCTCCTACACTATTTTGATCACCACCCCCTCCCGGAGGGGCTTCGAGCTGAGGACATACCCGGCGTAACCATCCACAGGCTGGACGCTTCAGCCTCGGAGATCGTCTACTCATACTTCAAGGAGAAGGTCGGCGTCCTCCAGAGCAGGGCGGCAATCTACGGAGCAATCTCAGACTACGCGGACAACACTCCAACAATAAAGGGTCTCCTGAAGATGTGGGACAAGAGAACGATCTACTTGGATACTGGGATACTCGTCCAAGCCCTCTCAGCCCAGAAGAGGGAGTACAACCTGAAGAGGAAAGTTGTCTCGGAACTGGCCGCCGGAGACCCTCCGAGCTCAGACGACAGGCTGGTGGAGCTCGCTATCCAGCAGGCTCGGAGGGAGGAAGAAGCCATATCCGAGATCGAGGAGAAGGTTAAGGTTGAGGGCCGCGTCTCCTACGTCCTAGACTTCCCGTTCTCCCTCGGGAAGACAGCCATCTACGCGAGGGCCCTCACAGGAACCATAATCGGAATCGCAGGGGAGACCCGTAAAGGGATGATCGACATGAGCCTACGAACGGCGGAGGAACGGATCGACCTGAACGTCATCCTCAGGAGGATAACGCCGAAGCTCGGGGGAAGCGGGGGTGGACACCCCCAAGCTTCAGGCGCGAGGGTTCCCAAAGAGAACTTCAAAGCCCTCGTCGAGGAGCTGAACAGGGTTCTGGAAGCCCTATATTAGGTTCTTTAGAGGCTCAATATTCTCTCCGCGTTCTTGTGGAGGATCTTCTCCTTATCCTCCTCGCTCACCTCGAGGCACTCAATCTTCATCAGGGCTGACTCCGGATACTTGAGGGGTATACCTGACCCGAAGAGAATTCTCTCCACGCCGATCCTGTCGACTAGGGATTGGAGCTGATTCGGGTAGGCTCCGGAGAGGTAGTGAGAGGTCAATTCAATGTAGAAGTTCTCCCTTTCTGGACACGCGTTGAGGATCATCTCGGCTTCACTGTGGTGTATGTACGCCAAGATGAAGGTTGCCTCTGGAAAACGGTTTATGATTTCCGCCGTCTCGTAGATGGAGACCGGTGGAACCTTGACCAGCCAGTGGTGTTGCCTCTCATCCTCCATGCGGATCGCTATCGAGATGGGTAGACCGCGGTCGGCGGCCTCCCTTATTAGTTTGGATGCGCAGTCATCCGTTAACTTGTAGTCGTGGTAGTTTGGGTGAAGCCTCAGCCCCTTCATGCCGAGGCTTCCGACGCACTCCTCTAGGTCTTCTCTCCACCCCGCGTAGCTCGGGTTTATAACGGCGAAGGGGATCAGCCTGTCCCTGTAAGGCTCGATCTCCTCCGCGAGTTCGAGGTTTCCCTCGTGAGAGTTCCTGTACAGGACGCTTGAGGATGAGACGACGGCTAGGCTTATTCCCGCTCTATCCATGAGCCTTACTAAGCCTTCAGGGGTGTTGTATCGGAGCCTCCTGAAGGGCCATCTCCCCAGATAAGCGTTCACGTCTATTATCATGGTAGGCCCCTCCTCTCGATTATCCTGAGCATGTTCTTGCTTAGGATGAGTTCGCGGTCTCTCTCGTTCAGTTCGGCTCCACGTATCTTACCGATTCCTGACGAGAGGAAGTTGTCCGTCCCAAAGACTATCCTCTCGGCGCCGACCTCCCTGACGGCCATCTCGATCATACCTAAGTCTACGCCTGACCCGCTGGTGTCAACCATGAGGTTGCTGACCCCTCTGACGGCTTTTAAGGCCCACTCCCAGTCTCCCCCGCCGCCGATATGGGCCATTATGATCGTGGCTTTAGGGTGTCTACGTGCGAGCTCCGCAACATCCTCCGAGTTGCTGACCGTCGGAGGGTCCCCCTTTATGTATCTCCGTTGAATGTGGGCCGTATGTATCAGTATCGGAGCGTTAAACTCTACGGCTAACTCTATCAACGGCGAGACCCTCGGGTCTAGACAGTGGCAGTCCGTGTACAATTTGAGGCCGAGCATGCCGTACTCCTCTAGGCACTTACGGAACTCCCTTACGGCTTTCTCCTCGTAGGCGGGGTTGACGTAGCAGTAGCCTAGGACGGTCTCCGGGTGGGCCTTCATGGCTTCCGCGACATCCTTATTCGCCTCCGAAAAGCTGGAGAACGATGAGGGACGGAGGGAAGGCAGCTTCGAGACGCAGAGCTTGTCTATCCCGAGCTTAGCCGCCCACTTAAGGAACTCCTCCAGCGAGAAGGATGGCGGATACCAGATGTGGGCGTGAGCATCTATAATCAAGGCGACCCCCCACAATTTCATAAGAGTTTTGAGAGAGCTGCGAAGAGCATGAGGACGAGGAAGAGGATCACGATCCCGTAGGAGACGATCTCGTGGATGTCTATCTGCTCCATGAGGAGGGGACGTCTCTCCTTAAGGTCTTCTAGGAGCTCCCTTGAAAGTCTCCCTTCACCCCTAACGGGGGCTCCCCCGCCGTCCGCGTCTTCTTCGGACCCTTCTAGGAGCCTCATTTTGAGGGCTACCTCGGCCTCCTCCAAGACCTCGGAGACCTCCTTGAGGACGTCCGTCTTCTTCGCACCTATGAGCCTCGCGAAGTCCGTTAAGGCGTGATCGTTTATCCTCATGTCGCATATCTTGGGCAGGAGGATCCTCTTAAGGTTCCTAAGGGTTCTCTCGGCTATCCTCTCGGCTTCGGGCCCGACTATGCAGAGGACGGGGTCGTGGTAGACCCTCCTCGCCTTGACAACGTAGTCGAGTATGTAGATCGTGTTCCTCCCGTTCGAGACCACGTAGGCTCTCTCAGCCCTCCTCTTCCTGATCGAGGTGTACACGTCCAGCCGCTCCAAACCCTCGCTCTCGGCGCTTAGAAACGGCAACCTGTGATAGCCTTCAGCCTCATCATCTATGATCCAGCTGAGCGCTAGAATGACGTCCTCGAGGCTCAGAACCTCGGTTGAGAACTGGGCGAAGAGTCTCCTCGAGAGGGGTTCCGAGGTGTCCTTTTGGATTATAATCTCCAAACTGACCACCCGCATCCAAGAATAATTCTGTAAGTTGGAGGATTTACGCCTTTCTATCTTCTAACCCAGAAGTACACCAAGATCAAGGCGAGTATCGCCAAGGCCACCACGATCTTAACTAGGGTTCCGTTCCTGTCCCATATTATTATGGCGGCGTTGATCCTCTCTAGGGGGTTGCGGGAGGTCAGCATCTGGAAGAGCAACCGGGCCTCCTCCTCCGTGAAGGCTCCGCCGTCGATCATTATCTCCCCCCTTGCGGCCTTCTCGAACCTGTGGCCTCCGATCCTTAACCTGTCAGCGAACCTAGTCTTCAACCACACGTCGAACTCTTCCATTAAGACCTCTCGTTCCTCCCTCTTCATGGAGATCACCTACACTTAACCGTGATGAAGTATAAGTACTTGACACCGTTGCTCTCCACGGTCAGCACCCCGAAGTTCACGGTTCCCTCCTCCCCGCTCCACATGAAGACCTTCCCGTTCTCTGGGGGATGCCTCTCCAAGAAAGATTCTAACGCGGACTCAACCTCGCTCCACTGGCTCTCACTTAGGTAGGTGAGGTTTCCTTCGAGAACCTCGACGTCGGGATGTATCGCCCAAACCTCCAGCAGGTCGTATCCAGCCTCCGTGAAGAAGGTTTTAAGCCTCTCGAGGCGTCTCTGGGCTCCAGTCTCAACGGTGGCTCCTATGAGGTTGTAGTAGGCTTCAGACGCGTCTGAACCCATCGCCACCAAGGAACCAGACGACGCGTCGACGATTCCTATCTGCGGCATAGTAACCATAACCGCTCCTTTCACGTATAACGGTATGAAGTAGTAGAGTTTGCCTCCGATCGGGTAGAGGAGGATGTTGCCTAAACTTGAAGTCTCCGGGTACCCGTAGAGGTTGAGTTTAACTTGGACTTCCTGGTTGGCCTTGAGCGACTCAACCGCGGAGGTCGGCCCTAAGAGCTGAGCTTCGGGAGGCGCCTCGTAGAGGACGATCTCGCCCAGCCTCTCTCCCCCATACGCCAAGTAGACGGCCGCCAAGTTCTTGCTCTCAGACATCTTATACTCGACTATCTGGATTCCGACGAAGTGTGTCTGGTTGTTCTCGACGAAGAGGACGTAGAGAACCTCCGTTCCCGGAGGCCTCTCGTAAAACTTGCTCCCAGACCTCCAAGTGAAGGGGTCGTCCACGTGGAACATGAAGTCCACGTCCAGCTGGCCCGGCTGGTCCGGCTTGCCGAGGAGAGCCTCTGGGTAGCGGAGCTGAGGTCTAAGCCACTCCGCGGTTGGGTCGGTTATGGGCTTCCACTCCGAGTAGTACCGTGTGTAAAAGTCTACGAGGAAACCGTCCGGCTTGCCCACGATGTATCCTCTCATGCTTCCGTCCACGACGTCGACGAGGACGACGGCGAAGTAGCGGAGATAGCTGCTGGCCGCGAAGCCTGAATGCATGGGATAGTCTATGTAGACTTGGACGGCGTAGTATAGCCGTTCGCCGTCGCTCACGAGGTAGACATCCGGGTCGATCTTCAACCCGTAGATCAGAATGTCACTCACCCTCTTGACCACGTCCCTGTTGTAGAGCATCTTGATCTCGTCCTGCGGAGGCGAGAAGGCGAATCCAAGCTGCCCCTGAAGTAGGAACCAGAGGGTTCTCCTCCACCCGGAGAGGACGTAGTCGGGCTCTCCCGGATATGATACGTTCTCAACCTCGCTGAACCCCTTCACGCCGACGTAGACAGGGTTCTCGAAGCCCTCCCCATAATAGATTTGGGGCTCCTCCGGAATCCCAAAGACATCCGTTAAGTTTACGTATTCCCCGCTGTGGCTGTCGATAACGATTATGCGGGATGTATGCGTGTAGATCAGGTGGACGCTTATCCAGTCCATGCTGGGATAGCAGACCGTTGTGGGGGCAACCCAGTACTCCCGGCCTCCCACGTATATGATATCCGAGTCGGCTAGGGTCATCCAGTTCGAGCCGATCCTATTTATCATCCTAGTGTAAGCCGCCCTAGAGTCCCACTGCCTAACCTTCACTAGGGTCTCGGTGACGTTCCCTTCGGGGAGGGCTGAGAGAGGGAGCCTCCGTATATGGTCGATGCCCGCGGCCCATCGGGTTACAGCTATCTGCTTCCTCGTCAAAGGGTTCCACTCGTACTCTAACCAGTTGTTGTTCCAGTTAAGCCGGAAACCCGCGACGATAACCGCGTTGGTTAGGAGAACGGCTACTAGGGCCATGGTTATGGATAAGATGACTGTTCTCTTCCTCTTGGCGAATGGTAAGCCCCCTCCGAAGCCGATGAAGTGGGAGAAGAGAGCCGCAAAGAGGAAGCTTGCAAGGAGGACGACGCAGATCAAGTAGTCGAAGGGGGTCGTTATGTCCATAACCCAGTATGGCGCCCCCAAGATTATGGCGGCCATGATGCAGGCTAAGATCACGAATAAGTCTCGAACCCAGACGTTCTGCGACTCCCTGAGGAAGTGCTTTATAAGCTTGAGGCACATCCTAGCCACGACGACGGCCAGTATCGCCGTCGAGACCATGTAGACCAGACGGTACTGAACCTCAATCGTCGGCATCAAGGAGATCAGCTCGGAGCTGGAGGCCGGAAGGATCGGGAGAACGAAGACCCTTGGGACGAGGCTCCAACTCCCAATACCCTCCAAGGCCATGCTGAAGATCGGGGTAACCTTACCCAGAAACGGTATGCCGTTGATTGAGGAGATCACCGAGAAGGCTAAGAGCCACTTAAAAACCTGCCAGACCGCCCAGAAGGTTCTCCGGGTTCTCGGTGAGAAGACTGGAATCTCCGCGGGTGTCGGTCCACGCTCGATCCTGCTGAGCCACTTGATCGTCTCCCAAACCTCGTAGAGGTCGCTATGTCCACGGAGGGGGTTGATGACTAGAAGCGCAAGTATGGCGGCGACTATGAATGTTTGGTTGTGGTAGAAGGTTATGCCGAACCAGTCTAAGCCCGCCTTCTCCTCGTATAGGCTCTGCATTATCGACCAGTTGAGCCACGTGTGAAGCACCTCTAAAGCGACTATGAGGAGGATGGGGGCTAGTAGAAGCCAAACCCAGTACCTACGGATGAAGGTTGAATCCTCATATGCGCCGGTCAATTTTTATACCCAAGAAGATATACTAAGAGGAGCGAGATATTAAGGCTTAGTTTGGTTGCGACCGAAACTTGGGGTTCCGCTCTCCCCGCCGCCGTCAAGCCCTTGAACGCTCGGATAATCCTTAACCCTTACGAACTTCATCTTTTTTGTGCTCCACGGAGCCGTATAATCTTTGTAAACTTCGATTAACCCTTTCCTCTTGAGGTTCGGTACCGCCCCCCTCATTCTGGGAGGTATATTCACGGTCATGACCTCCCCGCGTCTCCTTATGAACTCGTAGGTTTCCCTCTCAAGCTTCGTCAGCCTCATCTCCTCAACCGTCTCCAAGAGTCCGCGTAGAGACGAACTGAACCCAGATGAGAGTAAAGATTAACCCTCTTATTAAGAAGACGCCGTTTACCCTACAGAAGATTATTCTTCAGGGCCAGCCTTCCACCTCTCACGGCTCCTTATCCATGCCCGGTAGCAAGCTTCAAGGTGGGGCGTATCACCTAACCCGTGGAAGAATACGCCGTTACATCTCCGAGCCAGCGCCGTGATGAACTCTACCTCGGAAACGGCTTCTTTCACACCTCTATTCTTGAGGATGTCCCGGCGGGGGCTAAGCGCCAGAACTTTCTTGCCACCGTACTCCGCGCACAGCCTCTCGATGTCCCTGCGGCTCAGCCTCGCGTCGGGGTTAATCTTGAACCCTTCAGCCCCAGCCTCGATCAGCCCGTCGATCAAGGGAAGATAATTCCCGTCAGAGATGAATAAGACCTTTATTCCCTTATCCTTTAGCGGCCGCCAAATTTCCTTATAGAGCGGGAAGACGTGTTCCCTGAACCACTCTGGCGACATTACGGGGCCCTCCCGGAAGGCGATGTCGTCGTGGCAGACGAAGACTTTGATCCCGGACTCCGCCCAAGCTTCGGTATGTCTCCTCGTCACCTCCGCATACTTCTCCGCAACCTCGTCGAATACATCCGCGTCTTTGAGGATGAGCCTAGCTAGGAGCCGCCACCCTACCCGTACGATGAAGAACGTGAAGAGTGTTAGGTAGGTCTCTCCCGCCACTAAGGTTAAGTCCTTCAGAATCCCTTGGTAATGTTGGTATGTCCTTCTGCAGTATTCAGCGATTTCTTTGGCCGATCTAGGCTCGTCTTCTCTGGGGTCGTAGTTCTTGAGGTATTTGAGCATCTCCCTGTACGTCTTGAAGGGCCGCTCAACGACCCAGAGTTGGGTGGCGGTCTTCGTGCGGGCTAGGGTGTACCCCTTATATGCTATGTGGAAGGAGTCATAGTAAGGAAAACAATCCTCGAAGTCCTCGAATCTGCCGTAAACTGTGTCCTCTTCCTGTTTGATAGGCTTCCGGTCTATACGGGTCTCTAAAACGTAGATCATGTCAACGTCGAGGGCCTCATATAACGCTCTGAAGTATCTGTTTCCCTCGGAGCTCCTGACCCCTGTCAGTCTCTCTCCAAACCTTGTATCTCCTACGGTTCCGAGGAGAGGTATCTTATCGGTAGGCTTGAGGTTTACCGCCCTTAAAGCTCTTTCGTAACCCATAACCTCCGCCTCTAAGGCTCAACCAATTAATAACGTTTTTCTACACCAAACTTAATAATCACCATAAGACGGTTTTTCTCTACGAATTTCAAGTTCATAAAGGATTTATTAGAGAAACCTGAAGAGGAAGACGGGAAGGTTGCGGCGGACGGTCTCCACAGAGATTTCCTCCCTCAAGCAGGTGAACCAGTGGGAGTCGGGTGTGCCCATGCACCCGCCTGCACCGTCCCCCTCCAACACCCTCCTAATCACTCGGACGCGGCTTTGGGAAGTAACCCGAAGGTTGCAGGGTTGAGACGGTCTCCCCCTTAAGGCTTGGACTCCACGGCGCATCAATCCACCTTCTAATGTGAAGAGCGGAATTCTGCTGGAATAATCTGATTCCGGCAGTTACTTGAAGGACTTCAGAAAGTTCTCAACCCTCTCAAGCCTCGCGTTCGTTGCGTTGAGGGCTCTCTGGACATCGTTGAACTGTTCTCTCAGAGCGTTCATCTCTCTTTGTAGATTCTGGATGTTCTCCGCCAGCTTCTTCAGGTCCTCGAGCGAGGCTACATTGTACCCTTCAACGGTTCCCCGAATTACAACATTGTGGGCTTGATAGGAAGGCTTAATCTCCTCCTCCATAACCGATCACCAGAACCACCGGCACCTTCACATATCTCATCATGAACTAAAGATAAATAGCTTTTGCCTCGGGAGAGGCTGAGAAACGGCGTGTTGGAACCGCAAACTTTATAATGTAATCTCTGGAACCTTGGAGGGAAGGCGGGTGAGTGGGGCCCACCCCACCCGTTCCGCCCTATAAACCCCGGGTTAGGAGGTGGAAGATACGAGGTTTGAAAGTAGAGACTTGGCGCTCTCAGCTATCTTCGCTTCTCTGTACGCGGTGATGGTGATTCTGCAGGGAATTAGCGCCGCGGCAGTTATACAGCTGCGGATAGCAGACTGCCTTATACCCCTCTCCGCCATCTTCGGCCCCCCGATGATAGTAGGGGTCTCACTGGGGTGCTTCGTCAGCAACGCCTACTTCTCAGCGTCCATCCCGTACGGACTCTACGACATAGTCTTTGGACCGTTAGCCAACCTGATAGCCGCCGCAATAATCTTCAAGTTTAGGAGAAGGATCGTCCTCGGATGTCTCTCCGGAGCCGTAACCGTCGGCCTTATCGTGGGGAGCTACCTCTGGCTTCTGTTCCCTCCACCCAGCAACATCTTTGGGCTCACGCTTCCCGCGGGATGGCCTCCTTGGGCCCTCAGCATGCTCAGCCTCACAATAAGTAGCACGGTAGCCTTCGCCGTGATAGGCCTCGCCCTCCTCAAGGTTCTGAGCAGACCCAACATAATTAACCCTCTAAAGTCTCGCGGCCTGAAGGTCTACACTTGAAAAAGGAACCGCCCTCCTTGAAGGAGGCTAAAAACATAGAGGGGTCTATCCCCTTTGGATCGTGGAGGCTCCAAACGGCGTATCCCAACGCCGAGGGAAAGGAGAGTTAAGGTGAAGGAGCGCCCCCAACAGTCGAAGAGCCGGAGAAAACGACCAGAATAGACCTGCAAAGCTGAACCGTTAAAATTCACGGTGAATCAGGGAGATGCAAAGCCTCTTTCTCGGAAAGGGGAAAAGTTAATTATTGTGTATGCTCTATGTTGATATTCTATCTTGATCGAAGGTAAGTGTGTTCAATTGTTGAGAAAAGGCCTCCACATTAAGGTGGGAGAGCTGAAGAGTGACATAGCTGTTCTGAAAGATGTTGAGGTAACTCTTGGCAGGATTATCGAGGGGCCGAAACCGGAGGAGGCTGGGCCGACGCCCTTCCCCTCCATAACGGACCTGAGGAGCTGGGACCTGAAACTCCTAGAGAGGTATAAGCCCTTCTACATGCCCTTCTGCGACGTCTGCTGCCTCTGCACGTTCGGGAAGTGCGACCTGACGGGGGGTAAGAGGGGTGCCTGCGGCCTCGACATGGCAAGCCAGCAGTCCCGCATAGTCCTCTTAGCGTGCTGCATAGGGGCCGCGACTCACATAGCGCATGCTAGGCACCTCGTCGAGCACCTTATCGAGAAGTTTGGGAGAGAGCATCCGATCGATGTCGGTGGGGTGAACGTTGAGGTTGAGGCCCCTGTGACTCGTCTCGTCTGCGGTGTTAGACCTCGAACCTTGGGCGATCTTGAGGATGTTCTAGATTACTTGGAGAGCCAGGTTACTCATTTGCTCTCAGCGACCCACACCGGGCAGGAGGGGAGCAACATCGACTTCGAGTCGAAGGTCTTCCACGCTGGTATGATAGATCAGGTTGGGATGGAGGTCGCCGATATGGCCCAAATATCAGCCTACAACTTCCCGAAGGCAGACCCGGACGCCCCCCTCGTTGACATAGGGTTAGGAGTCGTAGATGCAACCAAGCCGGTTATTATGGTTATTGGTCATAACGTTCCCCCCGCGGTTGAGATCGTGGACTACCTCCAAGAGAACGGATTGTACGGCATGGTTGAGGTTACAGGCTTATGCTGTACCGCCATCGACATCACCAGATATAACCCGAAAGCCAAGATCGTTGGGCCGATCTCATGGCAGCTCAGGTATATCAGAAGCGGCGTGCCGGACGTTATCGTTGTTGATGAACAATGCATACGCGCAGACTCTTTGATTGAAGCCCAAAAGGTCAAGGCGCCATTAATCGCGGCTAGCCCTAAAAACTGTCTAGGATTGCCAGATCGAACCCGTGACCCAGCCGAAGAGATCGTGGCAGACCTTGTCAGCGGGAAGACCCCCGGAGCCTTAATCCTGGATCCAGAGAAAGTTGGAGAAGTAGCCGTTAGAACAGCCATCTTGGTAGCTCCAAGAAGAAAGAAATTTAAGGTAATTCCAGACGTGAAAGATGTTATCGAGGGTTCAAAGAGATGTAAGAAATGCCAAGATTGTAGAAGAGCATGCCCAAATGACCTCCCCATCCCTGAGGCTGTAGCTGAAGCCGCGAAGGGGAACCTCGACAAACTTGGGGCTCTCTACGCTGAATGTATCGGGTGTGCACGTTGCGAGAGTGCATGTCCACAAGGTTTACCACTTCACAGCTTCATCGTTAAGGC
>LUCD01000015.1 GCA_001593925.1 Candidatus Bathyarchaeota archaeon B26-1 | reverse complement strand
TAAGCCAGCAAACAAAAATTCTGGTAGAAGGGATAAACTTCGAATCTTGCTTTGCACAAAAATATAGAGGGATATCTTCGTTTGGGTAGGATCGTCATCTAAAATGTGTAGATCGCTATGATCTTAAAGGGTTTTTTCTGAAAAGGCTTTTATCTGTTTTTGGTAGAGGTTTATTCGGGGTTTAAGAGATGGGTGAGACCTTCAAGTTCGGGGTTAACATACCCATGACCTTCAGGGACAGTTACCGAAAGATGTTGAGTATAGCGAAGATGTGTGACTCTTTGGGCTTCGACTCGTTCTGGATACCTGACCACTTCTTCTTCAGCCCCCGCTTCAACACTTACCTCGAGGCTTGGACGACCCAGACAGCCCTAGCCGCATCTACCGAACGTTTGAGGTTCGGGAACATAGTTCTCTGCAACTCCTATAGGCATCCCCCAGTCTTGGCCAAGATGGCGGCCACCTTTGACGTCATCACCGGAGGCAGGCTTGACTTCGGTATAGGAGCCGGCTGGAAGGAGGACGAGTACGTGGCTTACGGGATAGATTTTCCGAGGGCCAGCGTCCGGATCAAACAGCTTAGGGAGGCCGTCATCATAATCAAGAAGATGTGGACCGAGGACAGCCCCAGCTACAAGGGCGAGTACTACACGATAAAGAACGCCATCTGCGAGCCTAAGCCGGTCCAGAAGCCTCATCCCCCAATCCTCATAGGAGGGAGCGGGGAGAAACTCCTACTGAAGGTTGTAGCTGAGCTGGCGGACAGGTGCAACTTCGACTTCGGCATCAAGAGGGACGTGGAAACCTACAAACGTAAGATCAAGGTTCTGAACCGTTACTGCCGCCTCTTCGGCAGAGACCCAGACGAGATCGAGAAGACGATCGCGATACAGGTGGTAATCGCCGAGGACGAGGAAGGGGTTGAGGCGAAGATCGAGAGGTTCAAACCCGCCGACGTCAAGAGGGAAGACTACCTGAAAGGGCGCGTCGTGGGCACGCCGGAGGAATGCGTAAAGAGAATCCAAGAATACGCAAGCTTAGGGTTCACGTACTTCATAGTGAACTTCCCGGACATGACCGACCCTGAGACCTTGAGCCTCTTCGCGGAGAAGGTGATCTCGAAGTTCAGGTGAAGCCGCCAAGACGTAGTAGGAGCCTCAAAGGATGATATCCCTAAAACTCGGCTTTCCAGCCGACAACACCTTATTAATGTGAAGAGTTTTAGATTATGTATGGTTCGTTGTGAGGGAGGGATTTAGGATCAAGAGGAAACTGATGGATATACTCGCCTGCCCGATCGACAAGTATTACCCCCTCGAGCTGCACGTCTTCGAGGAGAAGGAAGAGATCGTGGAGGGGCTGATAGTCTGCCCGAAGTGTTTGAGGTGGTACCCCATCAGGGACGAGATACCTGAGATGCTTCCAGACGAGCTCCGAGAGGAGAAGGATGACCTACCCTTCCTAGAGAAGTGGAAGGATAGAATCCCCAAGAAGATACTCCTAGAAGGTAAACCCTTCAACCTCAGGAAGAAGGCAGAGACCTAAAGAGAGATTGATCATTCCGCAAGCCTTTAGACGGGCTTCCGGGGAAACCTTAAAGGTTGTAGGTAATGTCTAAGGAGCAGTTTAAACTCGTCCCGGCTAAGCCGTACCCAGCCCTCATCTTGGAGGGGGAATCAAAGAAGACCCTAATCGTAGCGGACCTCCACATAGGCTGGGAGGTCTCATTAGCTGAGGAGGGGGTTCACATCCCCTCCCAGACCCCGAAACTCCTCGGAAAGCTCTTAACGATAATCGAGGATAACAAGCCGGACAGCCTTTTGATCCTAGGCGACGTCAAACACGCAGTGGCGAAGATCGAGATGGAGGAGTGGAGGGACGTACCGAACTTCTTTGAGGAAGTCCTCAGGAAGGTTGGAGACGTGAAGGTTATACTTGGAAATCACGACGGAAACCTTGAGCCTCTACTCCCCGAAGGCGTAGACGTGGTGTCTCCAAGAGGCTTGATCTTAGGGGATGTCGGCCTCTTCCACGGCCATACTTGGCCCCGTCCAGAGATGATGGGTTGCAGAATCCTCGTTATAGGGCATGTTCACCCAGTAGTCACGTTCAGGGACCCGACGGGCTTCCGTATAACGAGGCAGGTCTGGGTTAGGGCGGAGTGCGATGGAAGAAGCCTCACCCGTCTCCTTCTGAAACGCATCGGAGCCAAACTTGGAAAGGAGCCCCCTAAACTTCTGGAAAACCTTCGCAAAACCAGACCCGAGGTCACCCACATAGTTATAATGCCATCCTTCAACGAGTTCCTCGGGGGCCAAGCCGTGAACAGACGTAGGATCGGGAGAGAAGACAAGTTCAGGGAGTTCATAGGGCCTGTTCTCAGGTCTGGGAGTGTAAATTTGGAGAGCGCTGAGGTGTATCTCCTCGACGGAACGTTCCTCGGAACAATCAAACAGTTGAGAACACTATTTTGAAGACTGGTCAGCCAAGTTCTCCTGCAGTAAGTCTTTTAAATGGCCGGAGAGCCGTATTAATCGGTGATCGCCTTGGCTTGGGATGAGAGGTGGTTCGACTGGTTTAGGAGGAGACGGCCGTTCTTCGGGAGCTGGTTCTTCAGAGACATAGACGAGATTTTCAGGGAGATCGAGGAATTCATGGAGAGGGAGTTCAGGGAGTTCTCCAAGCGCGTTCCAAAGGACCTGGTGAGGGAGAGAAAACTTCCTGACGGCTCTGTAATTCGAGAGTGGGGACCCTTCGTCTACGGCTACAGCATGACCGTAGGCCCAGACGGGAAGCCGAAGGTAAGGGAGTTCGGGAACATAAAGCTGGGGGTTAGGCCGGGCCGCCTAGGCCTCGGAAGGCCCTTCCTAGACATAAGGGAGGAGCGGGAACCCCTAGTCGACGTCATAGTCACCGACGGCGAGGTTAAGGTTATAGCTGAACTGCCCGGCGTCGAGAAGAAGGACATAAACCTGCATGGAACCGAGGAGACACTCACGATCTCCGTTGACACGCCGGAGCGGAAGTACTACAAAGAAGTCAAGCTCCCCGTCAAGGTCGACCCGAAGAAGGCTAAGAGCTCATACAAGAACGGGGTCTTAGAAGTTACTCTTCCAGCTAAAAAGGAGGAAGAAAAGCCTAAAGGCGAGCCGATACCCATCGAGTAAGCCTGAGACGGCGGTCCCCCTCCCTCCATCCTCGGCCAATCGATGTTAGACATGAGATAAAGGTTATTTGCTTCAAAGGAATAAATGGTCTCGAGGGGACTTGGCTGAGGACGCTGGAGTAAACCCTTCAGAGATCGAGCTTCTCGAGGCGATATGTGAAGAGGCAAAAAAGTCCGGTAAGATCACTGGTTCCCATCTCGCCCGCCTCTTACAGGTCTTCGGCCAACGCTTCAACAAGGCTTGGAGAGCCCTCTTAGACGGTAGAGTTAAGAAGTACAGTTTCAAGCCGAGCGGCAGGGTCGTATGGATAGTTGTGGGGAAGAAGCGCGACTACCTTGTGATGCCGAACGCCGAGTTCTGCACCTGCGACGATTTTTATTATAGGGTCATGGACGGGGAGGCTCACCTCTGCTACCACCTAATAGCGCAGAAGATAGCCGAGACCCTCGGATGGTACGACAAGATAACGGAGCTCGACGAACTCTACGATGTGCTCATGAAGGAGTGGAGAAGAGTCGAACCTTAAAGAAGAAGACTTAAATACTGTTTGAAGCGCAGTAGAGTTGAGGAGCCCTTGGACACAGCCACATACTTCGAGATGGTCCTAACGATTCTCCTATGGCTTACACTCGCAACCCTAATCCTCATCTTCATGTACATGTTCCACGGGAAAGAAGAGGAGGCGTCCCAAACATCCGTTAAGAGCAGGGTAATCCACAATCTGAAGAAAGCCCTGTCCATGACGGGCAGGTTTTAAGCATCTTTTATTCCTAGATCACACTATATATGAGATCTTCACCTCTTGGATGAGGCCGCACTTCACACATCTCCTATATTGTTTGCCATTTCTGGATGAGAAGCCCAAGCTAACCCATGAATGCTCACATCTGGTGTGATCTTTACGCTTCATGTGAATGAATGGACAGGGAAAGAGGTATTACTCCTTTATGAACTCCGCGTCCGTTCTCAGGGTCCATGCGGATGGTGGAACCGTCTCGTGGCGGACCGATTTTTCATGGAGAACTCTCCCTCTTCTTGAAGAAGAGCCAGTTCTCCTCCTCTCTCTTGAACCTTATTAGGCAGTATGTTCCCCTGAGCTTTCCACCCCTCAACTCGAAGACAAGCTTGTCGTCTGTCCTCTCCTTGAGTACGTATGTGCCCCTGTCCCATATCTCGACTCTCCCCGCGCCGTAATGTCCTTCAGGTATCACACCTTCAAAGTCAGCGTAATCTAGGGGGTGGTCCTCAACTTGGATGGCTAACCTCCTCACCCCCGGCTTCGTCGGAGGCTCCTTCGGAACCGCCCAGCTCTTCAGGACGCCGTCCATCTCAAGCCTCAGATCATAATGTAGATGCGTGGCGGCGTGCTTCTGGACGACGAATATGCCCTCAAACCCTCCACGAGAAGCCTCTGACCCCAAGGGCCTTCCTCCCCACCCTTTAGGGTCTCAACCAACTAATATAAGTTGCATCTGCTAAAGGGCTGGGAAGTAGTAACGCCTCCTCCTGAAGACTGCTCCTAGACTCTCCGCGATCTCTTCCACCTTGGCTAGGTCGACTTGGGGAATATCCACGGCTGTTACCTCCGTCTCGAGGAGCCTAACCGCCTCCCCTATGAACCTTACGACCTCCTTGTACGCGTTCTTGAATGTCGGCCTGCAGACCGCGTTGTAGGTCTCCTCGTTGTGGGCGTTTAGGCTTACGCTTACCTTGTCAACACCAGCCTCCTTGAGTTCTCTGAGGACCTCTCTTCCCTCGTTAAGGAGGTAGCCTTGCCCGTTAGTATCGAGCCTTACTTGAATGTTGAAGTACCTCTTCAACCATCTTGAGACTTCAAGGATGCAGTCTAACCTTTCAGTTGGCTCCCCGAAGCCGCAGAAGACCACCTCAGCCCAGAACCTCCTATTCACGACTTCCTCTAAGGCTTTTATGACCTCGGAAACCGCTGGTTCCCTCTTGAGTCTCAGGTTGAACCCTCCAACTCCGTCAGCGAAGTTCCTTATGCAGAAGTAGCAACGGTTCGGGCATCGGTTTGTTATGTTCAGGTAGAGCCGGTCTCCAAGCCAGTAGACCACACTCAAGGCCCATCAAGTTAAAAAGGAGAGACCTCCGGAATAAATACTGTGCTCAAAGCCCCTAAAACCGCAACAAGTTTAAGTCTCCCTTCCTATTCTGATAGGGAATCACCTCCGCAACCGCGTGGAAGATTATGACCCTAGAAGAGATCGTTAAGCGGATACTCGAGGAGAAGAAGACCCTAACGCGCAGAGAGGTCCTCCGTATGATAGAGGAGAGGGCGAGGAGGGCAGGAGGCCTCTTAACGCTTGAGAGCGCAGCTCTAACAGTGGCCTCAGACCTAGGGGTCAAGTTTAAGGAAGAGAAACTCAAGCCCAGGATGCTCATAAGGAATCTGGTTCCAGGGTTGAACGACGTGACGGTTGCGGGGAGGATCGTAGGTGTCAGCCCGGTTAGGAGGTTCAAGCGTCAAGATGGGAGGGAAGGGGCGGTCGGGAGGCTAATAATAGCAGATGAGAGCGGGGAATTGAGGGTTCTCTTGTGGGACGAAAAGGCGGACACGCTCAAGTCTGAAGGGAGGCTTATAGGGAAAGTCGCTAGGTTCTCCCATGGGTACGTCCGGAGGGGGCTTGACGGAGCCCTCGAACTTAATATTGGGGTGCGCGGCTCCGTAGAGGTCTCGCCTCCCGACATCCCCGAGAGTGAATATCCTCCCATTGAGAGATTCATGAAGAAGATAGGTGAGATAACGCTCAAGGACGGGGAGGTGAATGTCGCCGGGGTTGCCCGGAGGGTCTATCCTCTGGTAACCTTCAGGAGAAACGACGGGTCGGAGGGCAAGGTTAGAAGGGTTGAACTGGAAGACTCGACGGGCAGAGTGACCATGGTCGTCTGGAACGAGAAGGTTGAAGAGGTTAAAAGCTTGGAAAGCAACGCTTACTTAGAGGTCTTCGGTGCACGTGTGAAGGAAGGCATAGACGGAAATATAGAGCTCCACGTCGAGAACAAAACCTACATGAACGTGATGGCTGAGAAGCCGAAGAGGAGAAAGTAAGGCTCACAAACCTTTTTAACAGGCCTCCCCGCGTCCTTCAGGTTACTCTCTAAGGCAACGTGACAAATACCGAGAACTCCAGCATCCTTGGCTAGTAAAAAATAATAATACGTTGAGTACTTTTTCGGCAGGTACAGTGTGCTCTGAGAGCCTTTGCCGCTCAGAACCTTGCTGAGCTTCCCCGTTTCCCTAGCTATTTCTTGACGAGTGTGATCTCTATCGTTGAGACGTTGGACTTCTGCTGTTCTTCAGACCGCGTTATCTCCTCGGTTCCTATCTCTATCTTCTCTATCTCGATGTCTCTGGCGAAAGACCTTCTCAGGAGCTCAGCCGTGTCGACTGCTCTGCTGATAGCTCGGCCCCTAGCCTTTATCACAACCTTCTTCGCACCTGAGTTGAAGGATGTTAGGCAGGCGACCACGTAGTTCATCACGGGTTTTTTACCTATGAAGACCATACTTTCAGCGGGCGCTTTCTCTGCAGACATGCAAACTCCCTCAATCTCCGCTTTTTCGCCGATTCTTGGTATGAAGTGTTATTTTACCTCCTTATATTTTTTATATCAGTTTGGGCGTCCAGTAGGGTGGAAACGCCTCTAAACTCCACTCTATCGAGCGTCAAAAGGGTTCTACTAGATGTTCATTAAAGGAGGGTGGGGAAACGACAAAAACGTTATACGGAGCTTCAGAGATTTAAGAAATATTCTTTCCTCGTTCCTTCATGTTTATCAAGGCTTGAGGAAGACGACGGTATGTTGGGGGACCCTGATGCTAACGGATGAAGGCTTAGACTCCTTCGAGAAACGTAGAGCATACACAGTTACTGTTGTGGGGTGTGGACGGAAGGGTCTGCCCACAGCCTGCCTCCTAGCCGAGGCAGGATTCAAAGTCTTCTGCCTCGACACCGACCAGTACATTATAGAACGGTTGAGGAGGGGTTTCTCCCCCTTCGACGAACCCGGTCTAAAAGAGCTCATAAGGAGAAACTTGAAGGCTAAACGTCTCGAGGCCACCACGAGATTCGAGGACGCTATCCCCATAAGCGACATAGTCTCCATCGTTGTTCCGGTTCTCCTCGATCATAGGATGAGACCGGACTACTTGCAGCTTGAGACTGCCTGCAGAGACGTTGGGTTGAACATGAAGGCCGGAACCCTCATAATGGTCATGAGCACCCTAATCCCGGGGACGACCGAGACCCTGATAAAAGAGACCCTTGAGACGGCCTCCGGCCTCGAAGCCGGTAAAGACTTCGGGCTTGCATACAGCCCTGTCCAAGTTACGGCTGGAAGGGCTCTAGACGATATAACAAGCAATCCGAGGGTTCTCGGGGCGATAGACGAGGTCAGCCTAAAAGCTGCAAAGGCGGTTCTGAGAACCTTCTCGAAGGGGGGCGTAATTGAAGTCAGGGACATAAAGACGGCTGAGAGCCTCAAGCTCTTCGAGGCCGTCTACCGCGACGTGAACATGGCACTAGCAAACGAACTCTCTTACCTCTGCGAAAAAATGGGGATAGACTTCCTCGAGGTTATGAGGATCGTGAATAGTCAGCCTCACTGCCACCTTACCCTTCCAGAGTTCACGGTTAAGGGAGCGCCCAAGGACCCTTATCTCCTGATGGACGAGGCCGACAACTTGAGGGTTAGGCTCCGTGTCGTAACCGCTTCAAGGAGGGTCAACGAGGAAGCCCTTAAAAGAGTCCTCCGCCTGTTAAGGGAGGCCCTCCGATCCTGCGGGAAACCTGCTAAGAGGGCTAGAGTCCTCATCTTAGGGGTCTCGTACCGCCCAAACTTGAGGGAGGTTGAGGGTTCAATAGTGAGAGACCTCGTGGAGATGCTTCAGAACAAGGGGATGAGGGTCAAGGTTTACGATCCGCTCTTCTCTTATAGCGAGCTCATCAAGATGGGTTACCCCGCAGAGAAGACGTTGACCAGAGCCGCCAAGGACATGGACTGCCTCCTAATCACGGTTGGACATGACAGATTTAAACGCTTAAACCTGAGAAGGCTCAAGATTGCGATGAGAAAGCCGGCTGTGATCGTCGATCTAGGCCGAGTGTTAAATTGCGAAGAAGTGGAGAAGGCGGGCTTCATATACCGCGGCCTCGGCAGAGGAGCTAGACGAAGTGAACATTAAGGGAGAAAGGGTTAACCCTATCCAAGGGCTCTTTGATTCATTAACCTGACCGTTAGGTTCTCTCTCTGAGGATTAGGATGGAGTTCAGCGCATCGATGAGAACTATATCGACACCCTTGAGCACAACCTCCTTGAGGTCTATGTCCTTCACCTTCACCTCCCCGTCACTTTCCGATACGAAGGCGACGTCCCGCGCAACAAGTCTCCTGCCCGACTCTCCTCCTTCAAGGTAGACCTTGAGCAGACACATCTGATTCTCCTCCAGCCTCAGACAACGTAGAGTCGCACCTTTATATTTATTGATGGTTTTACATATTTCTCTCCATAGGCGGATGCTCTTATGTCTCGGGAATCCCCAGACCTCCCCGTGATCGAGTCCTACCTCAAGGGTAAAACCCTGCTCGTCTACTGGTTCATGTTGAGGTCTCCCCGCTCAAAGGTAGGAGTCCGCGAGGTCCAACGCGCTCTAGGTTTCTCAAGTCCAAGCGTTGCGGCCCACCACTTGGAGAAGCTGATCTCCCTCGGCCTCGTCGAGAAGAAGCTCACCGGGGAGTACATCCTCAAGAAGGAGGTTAAGGTCGGGGTTTTAAGGCTCTTCACGAGGCTGGGCCGCTTCATGGTTCCCCGCTTCCTCTTCTACTCCACATGGTTCTCAACAATGCTGGTGGCCTACCTGATCCTCTACGGCCACAGTGGAAGCATCCATAACGTGGTAGCCCTGATCTTCGGTGCACTCGCATGCCTCATACTTTGGTACGAGACTATAAAGCTCTGGATGGAGAAGCCCTTCTAAAAACCGGAAAAAGCCCGGGACGTCGAAGGAAAACTTCTTAAGTTCCAGAATGGAAGGGTCTATCATCCAGCAGTTCACGGGGGGACGGTCTATATGAAACTCGCAGTCCAAGACAACATGGTTCCGGGCAGAAACCTCTTGGAGAAGCTCCAGAAGATGGAGGACTACGGCTTCGAGGGGGTTGAGGTTTGGGGCAGGGATATGCCCCGAAAGTTTGAGGAGCTGAAGTCGGCTCTAAGTTCGTCTAGGATAAGTTTCTCGACCGTATGCGGGTTTACGGGTGACCTCTTAGGGCCGGATAAGAAGACGAGGTTGGCCGCCATCAACACCCTGAAGGAGATGCTGAGTATGTGCGGAGAGTTAGGGGGCGTAGGTGTTATAACTGTTCCAACGTTCGGGCCTCCAAAGGTTCCGGACTTGTATCCATGGCTCCCGGACGTGGAGAAAATCGAGAAGAGAATCCTCGTGGAGGAACTCAAGATTTTGGGCAGACACGCCGAAAACGTCGGCGCCAACATCATACTGGAGCCTCTCAACCGTTACGAAACACACTTCATGCGGAGACTTGAGCACGCCGTGGAGATATGCGTGGAGGTCGGGATGGACCATGTTAAGATGATGGCCGACTTCTTCCACATGAACATCGAGGAGGCCAACATACCCTCAAGTTTAGAGGCCGCGGCGGACTTCCTAGTTCACGTACACCTTGCAGACAGCAACCGTGTGCTACCCGGGTATGGACATATGGACTTCAAGGAGCCGTTTGAGGCTCTGAAGAGGATCGGCTACAAGAACTTCATGGCATTGGAGTGCAGGATACCTGGCAACCCCGAAGTTGAGCTTCCCAAATGCGTAAGATACTTAAAACGGTTCATGTAGCCTAAATTGGTGAGAAAAAAGGGGATGCTGGCAGTGGCGGATGCTGTTCGTGTCGGATACGTCGGCTGTGGAGGTATGGGCATAGCCCACATGAAGAGCCTCGTCGAGAACCCTAAAGCCGCCCTCGTAGCATTCTGTGACATAAACCTTAAGAAGGCTGAGGACGCGGCGAGGAGCTACGGTTCTGAGGACGCCCAAACCTTCGACTCCGCAGAGAAGATGTTCAAGTCCATCAAGCTTGACGCCGTCTACTTCTGCCTCCCACCTTTCGCCCATGGGGCCGAGATGGAAGCCGTAAAACGCGGAGTCCCATTCTTCGTTGAGAAGCCGATAAACCTGTACTTGGATCAGGCTAGGAAGATATCCAAGGCCGTGGAGAGAAAGAAACTAATGACGAGTGTAGGCTACATGAACCGTTACAGGCGTGGGGTCCAGATGGTCCGCGAGATACTGAAGGAGGACCCTCCAATCTTAGTTCTGGGCGGATGGATAATAGAGAGCCCATCCCCAACACCTTCCATGCCCATAGTCTTTTGGTGGGTCAGAAAGGAGAAAAGTGGAGGCCAATTTCATGAGCAGGTGACCCACACCGTTGATCTAGCACGTTTCCTCTGCGGAGAGATCGTTGAAGTCCACGCCTTCTCCGCTAAGGGATTCAACAGGGAAGTAACACCTGGCTACAACATCGAGGACGCGGCAGTCGTGAACCTGAAATTTGCTGGAGGAGCCGTTGGAAACCTCTGGGCGTCCTGTTCATCGAACGGCGGCGGAGGAGGGGTCAGCCTCAGCGTCTACTGCCTCAAGACGACGGCCCTCTTCAATGGGTGGAGGCACGACCTACGCCTTTTGAGGAAAGGCGAAGAAGCCGTGGAGGTGCCTGGGGAAGAGAACATATTCGCGATCGAGGACAAAGCCTTCATAGAGGCCGTTCTAAACGACGATCCGTCAAAGATACTCTGCCCGTACTCGGATGGCCTCAGGACGTTGGAGGTTACCTTGGCCGCGAACAAGTCTATGGAGACGGGGAGGCCGGTCAAGATACGCCGTAGGGAGAACCGTTCTAAACCATAGCATTATATCCTCAGTCTCCACAATAATTTTTGATGGCGGAGATGTGGTTGAGCAGGGTACTGATCGTGGTTGCCGCGGTCCTCCTAGGGTTAGCGGTGATTGTGACCCCATTGTTATTTCTACTCCCAATTGGGTTTAAAGCTGAAACTTCGTTCTATGGAGACGTTCACGGAAACATTATCGATGAGCTGAGTAGGAGGGTTGAGAACCTGCGTAGGGGAACTATGGATGTTGGGCCGGTAGGTTTTCCAGTAAGTCTTATCCACGCAGGTTTGATACTACTCCTTGGACTGGCCTGCGCGGTCATCCTCCAATCCGTAGTCCGGAAGAGGCGGTTGAAATAAGCTGAGGACTCCTGAGGTTCAGCCTCCTCTCTTCTCTAAGACTTCCTTGTTCACGAGGTTTGGTGGAACCCTCCCTTCTAGGGCGGCTATGATGTTCTCCACGGCCAAAAGAGCCATCTTGGTTCTCGTCTCGATGCTTGCACTAGCTATGTGGGGGGTCGCAACGACGTTATCGAGTTTCAGGAGCGGGTTCTTCGGGTCTGTGGGTTCCTCCGTCCAGACGTCCAATCCAGCGGCCCATATCCAGCCCTCCTTCAAGGCTTTGTAAAGGGCTTTCTCGTCGACGACTGGCCCCCTCGACGTGTTTATGAGGACGGCGTTCGGTTTCATGAGGCGAAGCCTCTCCTCGTTGATGAGGTGGTAGGTTGAGGGGAGCAGGGGCACGTGGATCGTTACGAAGTCGGACTTTCTGAGGAGAGTCTCCAGATCGACGTACTCAGCCCCGAGCTCCCTTTCTAACTTCTCGTTTCTGCGGATGTCGTAGTAGAGAACCCGCATATTCATGCCTTTTGCCCTCCTAGCCACGGCTGACCCTATCCTTCCCAACCCGATGATCCCTATGGTCTTGCCCCACACATCTTGGCCCAAGAACATCATGAGGCCCCAAGGTATCTTCCACTTGCCGCCTCGGACGTACCTGTCGGCTTCAGGTATCCTTCTAGCCGTGGCCATCAGGAGGGCGAAGGCGAAGTCGGCTGTTGTGTCCGTTAGGACTCCAGGGGTGTTGGTCACGTAGATGCCCTTCCTCGTCGCGGCCTCGACATCTATGTTGTCGTACCCGACCGCCACCTGGCTTATGACCTTAAGGTTTTCCCCGGCCGCCTCGATGACCTCCTCGTCGATCTTGTCCGTTAGGAGGCAACAGAGGCCGTCGATCTCCTTGACCTTCTCGATGAGTAAGCTCCTCGGTGGAGGAGTCTCTTCAGGCCAGACCTCAACCTCAAACTTGGACTTTAGGAGATTCAGAGCCTCCTCCGGTAATCTCGTGGTTACGAAGACCTTCTTGCGGGTTCTGGGGGGACTTCTCATACTTTTTACTCCTTTACCGGGAAGTGGACGACCTCGCCTGTTTGGGCTGACTTGTAGATTGCCCTTATGATCTCTAGGGATGCTCTCCCTTGGACGCCGTCTACGTACGGTTTCCTGCCTTCCAGAATGGACTCCGCAAAATCCTTTATTAGGGCGCCGTGATTCGCGGCTGGAACTACTTCTGGTCTAGCCCAGGACTTAAGCCCTTCCTTAACTCCTTCCTCAACGATCTCTTCTTCGCCCTCGACGGACCATCTCCTTAAGACTCCTCCCTCCATTATGACTGTTCCCTTGACTCCGTGAATCTCGAATCTCGCCGGTAATCCGGGGTAGAGGGCTGTTCCTCCCTCGATTACCCCTAACGCACCGTTCTCGAACCTGAGCGTGGCGACGGCTAAGTCTTCAACCTCTATCTCGTGACCTACGGTGTCTATCTGGGCCCATAGGCGGTCGACGGGCCCCATGACCCACCTTAAGAGGTCGATTGTGTGGATGGCCTGGTTTATTAGGGCTCCTCCCCCCTCGGTTGCCCACCTTCCCCTCCATGAGCTCTTGGCGTAGTAGTCCCGGTCTCTGTACCATTTGACGATGGCTTCTCCGAGGATGAGCTTGCCGAGCCTCCCGCTTTCAGCTGCCTCCTTCACCTTTCTTACCGTTGGGTCGAACCTTGATGGGAAGATCACTCCTAGGTTCAGCCCTCTCTTCTCGGCCTCTTTTATCATCTCGTCTGCTTCTTTTAGGTTCACGGCTATGGGCTTATCGACGAGGACGTGTTTTCCGGCCTTCAGGGCGTCGATCGTCATGGGGTAGTGGAGGTAGTGTGGCGTGTGGATGCTGACGGCGTCTATGTCGGCTTTCTCCAGCATCTCCCTGTAATCGGTATAGCTGGATTTTATATTCCACTTCTTCGAGAACATCTTGGCTCTCTCTTCGGACCGTGAGGTTACAGCTACAACTTCAACCAAACCTTCGGAGGAGAACATGGAGATTCCTTGGAGGGCGAGGGATGCTCCGACACCTGTCCCTATGATCCCGAGCTTAACGGGCTTCTTCATGATCTTCAACCCCAATGTTAATAGAGGGAGATTCGTTTTAAAAGTTTAAGGGGTTAAACGGCTATCTGGAGGAGACCCTCTAATACATTTATATCTTCCATCTCGGGTGTAATGGTGTGGGGGATGCCGAGTTGGTGGATGTGAATATCCGTTACGAGCCTCTCAGAGAGGTAGTTGTGATGGATTATGTTAGGTTCCCAACAGTCGACGACCTCGTCCGTTTCACAAACGTGACGGCTGGAGGAAAGACCGTTGGAATATACTGGGCCAACGGCGTCGCCTTCACCTATTATCCCCTATCTCCAAGGGAGACCGTTGTGAAGTCAGCCATAGAGGAGAAGAGGGCCTACTGGGCCTTCCTAGCCTTCGCTCCCATGCCGGAGTACCAGAAGACCGTTGAGACCAGAGAAAAGATAATCGCACCCATAATCGACATGTCAGGAAGCCCGCTCTTTCAGAAGACAGCGGAGTGGCTCAAACAACTAAACGCCGAGAAACAGCAAAAATAACCACAAACAAAAACGTCTCCGAGGCCCTCCCTTATCTTCGCAGATGACCCTCCAAACCCTTGGAAGGTTTATTGTCTTCCCTAATGTGAAACCGGCTCCCCCTTCTCTCCTCATCTTTGAGCGGCTTCTCTTCAATCCTCATTTTCATAACGGAAAAGGCTTCCAACTTCACACATAAAGGATGAAACCGCTATTAAACGGTGATACCCCTCTATATTTTTCGTCTTTGAGAGGGTTTGGATGCTCTCTCATTGCCCGTCTCCGGTTTGGGAGGTGTTTCCGGCGCTCTCCCGGGTCGAAGTCTCCCCATTAGGAGGGTTAAGA